>JAJZSR010000087.1 GCA_021849595.1 Pseudomonadota bacterium
TTCCGATCTCGCCGGAAATGCGTACCGCACCCTCCAGGCCGGCGCCGCCGTGGATCAGCAACTTGTCCATCGGCTAACGCGCCGCCCACTCCTCGGGCGTATAGGTTTTCATGGACAGGGCGTGGATTTGTTCCTTCATGCGCTCGCCCAGCGCCCGGTAGACCAGTTGATGCTGCTGCACCATGGATTTGCCGCGGAATTCCGCGCTCACGATCACGGCCTCGAAATGCTGGCCGTCACCGGCCAGTTCCAGATGTTCGCAGGGCAGGCCGGCGGCGATCCAGGTCTTGATCTGCTCGGGAGTCACCATATCAATGCCTCAGTTTGTAGCCGCGCTTAAGCAGCGCCAGGGTGAGGCCGGATATTGCCATAAAGCAGGCGCCCGCCACCAGCAGGCTCTTTTCCGGCGCCACGTCGGCGGCGCCGAAAAAGCCGTAGCGGAAGCCGTCGATCATGTAGAACACCGGATTCCATTGCGACACCCGGTGCCAGAAATCCGGCAGGGAGTGGATGGAATAGAACACCCCCGACAGAAAGGTGAGCGGCATGATGAGGAAGTTCTGGAAGGCCGCGAGCTGGTCGAACTTCTCCGCCCAGATGCCGGCGATGATGCCCAGTCCGCCCAGCACCCCGGCGGACAGGAGCGCGAACACGGCGACCCAAAGCGGATGCTCGACGCGCAAAGGCGCAAACCACAGGGTGACCAGCAGCACACCCAGACCCACCACCAAGCCGCGCACGATGGCGGCGGCCAGATAGGCCAGGAAGAACTCCGCATAGGACAGAGGCGGCAGCAGCACGAACACGATGTTGCCCGTGATCTTGGACTGGATCAGACTGGAGGAACTGTTGGCGAAGGCGTTCTGGAGCACCGACATCATCACCAGGCCGGGCACCAGGAACTGGGTGTAGGACACGCCGGGATAGACCTGCACATGACTGGACAGGACGTGGGAGAAGATGAGCAGGTACAGAAGCGCCGTGATCACCGGCGCCAGCACGGTCTGGAAGGCCACCTTCCAGAAGCGCAGCAGCTCCTTGTAGAGCAGGGTGTTGAAGGCGGCACTCATGCGCTGGCGATGATACGGTTGAACACGTCTTCCAGATCGGCGCGCGCCAGTTGCAAATCCTCCACTGCCACGTGCGCGCCGTGCAACCGGGCGAGCAGCGCTTCCAGCTCCTCGTAGCGCTCGAAGCGGAAGCGCCATTCGCCGTCGCCCTGGGGCGCGAGGCCGGCGATGCCAGCGCCCGCCACGTCGCCGCGCAGGCTGAGCGTGGCGCAGCGCTCATGGGCGCGATCCAGCAGGTTGCGCGTGCTGTCGAGAGCGACGATGCGGCCGTTCTTGAGCATGGCGATGCGCCCGCACAAGGCCTCGGCCTCCTCCAGATAATGGGTGGTGAGCACGATGGTATGGCCCTGGCGGTTCAGGCTTTCGATGAACTTCCACAGCGTCTGGCGCAGGCTCACGTCCACTCCTGCCGTGGGCTCGTCCAGGATGATCACCGGCGGCTTGTGCACCAGCGCCTGTGCCACCAGCACGCGCCGCTTCATGCCGCCCGAGAGCGCGCGCATGTTCTTGTCCGCCTGGGGCAGCAGGTCGAGATGGTGCATCACCTCGTCCAGCCAGTCGTCGTTGTGCTTGAGGCCGAAGTACCCCGACTGGATGCGCAGTGTTTCGCGCACCGTGAAGAAAGGATCGTACACAAGTTCCTGCGGCACTACGCCCAGGCGGCGGCGCGCCTCGCGGTACTGGCTTTGCACGTCGAAGCCCATGACTGCCGCACGTCCCTCGCTGGCGCGCGTGAGGCCGGCGAGTATGCTGATGAGCGTGGTCTTGCCCGCGCCGTTGGGCCCCAGCAGGCCGAAAAACTCGCCCGCAGCCACTTCCAGATCGACGCCCTGCAAGGCCGTGAGCGCCGGGTAGCGCTTCACCAGGCCGCGCACCGCCAGCGCGGCGGTCATGGGGCAAGCAGGGCGTCCACCCCGTAGAGCCGGGCCAGCGCCGTGAGCGCTTCCGGCAGGGCGGAGAGACGCAGGGCGTGGCCGTGCGCGGCGGCGCGGCGGCGGCAGGCGAACAGGAAGGCCAGCGCGGCCGAGTCCGCATTACGCGCGGCGCCCACGTCCAGGGTAACGATCTCGCCGCGCGCGAGCAGGGGTTCCAGTTCGCGCAGCAAGGCCGGGACGCTGTCCAGCGCCAGCACGCCGCTCACGCGCGCACTGCTACCTGCGATTTCCAGGCCGTCAATGCTGGGTCTTGCCATTCTTGGCCTGCAGCGATTCGATCAGCCCGTTGATGCCCGAGCGGCGCACCACCTGGCCGAAAGAACTGCGGTAGTTGAGCACCAGGCTGACGTTGTCGATGGCCACGTCATAGACTTTCCAGCCGTAAGGCGTCTTGTACAGGCTGTAGTCCACCGGCAGCGGCGCCTGACCGCCGGGCTGCTGAATGATGGTCTTGACCGTCACGTCGGTGGCGTCGGGCTGCATGGCGAAAGGGCGGAAATCCACCGTCTGGTTGTTGAAGGCATGCAGCGAGCCGGCATAAGTGCGCACCAGGAGGGCCTTGAATTGCTTCACCAGTTCTTCCTTCTGCGCCGGCGTGGCTTGGCGCCAGTAGCGGCCCACGGCAAGCTGGGTCATGCGGTCGAAATCGAAATTGGGCAGGACCTTCTCTTCCACCAGGGCATAGACCTTGTCATCGTTGTTGAGCATGCCCTTGTCCTTGCGCAGGACGTTCAGGACTTCCTCGGTGGTGGATTTCACCAGCACGTCGGGCGGCGTCATGGCGGCCCAGACGGCAGTGGACCAAAACAGCAGGAGCATGAAGGGCAGTAGCAGTTTTTTCATTACGCAATTCCTGTCTTGATGGGCTGATGGGTATTCGAGCACGCCGCCTCAGCGGGGTTCACCGGTCAGTTTGGCGAGCCGCGCGACGTCCAGGTTGTAGTCGTAAATACTCTTGAGGTAGTCGGCCTGCAGCAGCACATAGTTCTTGAGCGCTTCCGCCACTTTCTCGGCGCTGGTGAAACCGGCGTTGTAATCGGCCAAGTTGGCCACTACCCAGCGCCGCGCCGCCGCCGCGCCGTCGCCCAGTTCGGTGATCGACTTGCGGTTGGCCTGGGCGTTGGCATAGGCCTCGGCGACCTGAAAGGGTATGCCCTCCAGGGCGTATTGCTTCTTGTATTGCAGAGCTTCCAGCTCGGCCTGGGCATGGTCCACCTTGGCGCGGTTGACGTCGAAGGAGATGTTCCATTTCACGCCCACCACCGGCGTCAGGCCATAGCTGTTGAAGGGGTCATAGATGTAGGGGTTGTTGAGCTTGTCGCGCCCCGGCGTGTAATTGCCCAGGCCGGCCACGCCGGCATAAATATCGGGCCAGTCCTCGGCCTTCTTCGCCGCCACCAGCGCGCGGCGCGCCTGCAGGCCGGCCTCCAAGGCCGCCATTTCCGGCCGGTCGGCCAGCGCGCGGTTCTGCAGGGCATCGAGGGACTGGGCGGGCAAGGGCGCCGGCGCGAGGCGCGTATCGGCGATCTGCAGGTCGCCGCCCATGCCCACGCCGGTGAGCACCTTGAGGCCGTCCAGAGCGATGCTCTCCACCGCCACCGACTGCGCCAGATATTTGCCCAGCAGGCCCTGGGCCGTCTGCAGGGCGTAGAGATCGGCCTGAGTAGCGTTGCCGCGGTCGTCCTTGAGGTTGCTCTGGACGCTCGCGACGGTGTTCTTGAGCTTGCCGTTGATTTCCTCCAGGAAGCGATGGGTTTCGCGCGCCGTGAGATAGCCGTAATAGGCGCGCTTGGTGTCATACACGATGTCCGCCTGGGTCACTCGCGTCTCGGCCTGTTGCACGGCAATATTGCCCTTGGCGGCGATGCCGTAATTCCTGAGCTTGCCGAAGGTATAGAGCGGCTTGACGAGGGTGAATTCCAAATGCGCCCAAGGCGTGACGCCGTGCAGATGAGCACCGTCGGAGCGCAACACCGTGCCTGATTGTGCGCCGTTGGCGAAAATGCCTCCGTTTACGCTGGGCGCCAGCCCGATGAAGGCATTCGCCCCCAGTTGCCAGCCGTCATGCCCCCGCACCTCGGCGAGCAGCGCCTGGGCGGCACGCACCAGTTGCTCCTTTTCCTTGATGCGCGGGTCGGCGTGCAGGCTCATTTCGATGGCCTGATCCAGGGTCACGGTCTGGGCGTGCGCCGGCGCGGCGACGGCGCACGCCGCCGCCAAGGCCAGGAGGATGTTACGGGCTCGTCGCATGGCTTGTTCCCTTGTCCTGAGCTTTGTTGTAGATGAACTGGCTGATGAGATTTTCCAGCACGACGGCGGATTGGGTGATCTGGATCCTGCTGCCGTTGGCCAGGTTTTTGGTATCGCCCCCCGGCTGCAAGGCCACATATTGTTCGCCCAGCAGTCCCGAGGTCAGGATAGAAGCGGACGTATCGGCGGGAAATTGATAGCGCTTGTCCAGGCGCAGTGCCACCTTGGCCTCGAAGTTGTTGTTGTCGAAAGAGATTTTCGCCACCCGCCCGACCACCACGCCGGCGCTTTTGACCGGCGCGCGCACCTTGAGCCCGCCGATGTTGTCGAAATCCGCCGTCACTTCGTAGCTGTTGGCGGTGCTGATGGTATTGATGGTACTGACCTTGATGGCCAGAAACAGCAAGGCGGCGATGCCGCCGATCACGAACAGCCCGACCCAGAAATCCAGTATTCCGCGTTGCATGCTTATCCTTTGAACATGAATGCCGTGAGCACGAAATCCAGCCCCAGTATGGCCAGGCTGGACACCACCACGGTGCGCGTGGTGGCAAGCGCCACTCCCTCCGCCGTAGGCTGTGCGTCAAAGCCCTCGAACAGCGCGATCACGCTGACGGCCACGCCGAACACGGCGCTCTTGATGATGCCGTTGAGCACGTCATGATGCCATTCCACCGCCGCCTGCATCTGCGACCAAAAGGTGCCGTCATCCAGGCCGATCAGCACCACGCCCACCAGATAGCCGCCGAAAATGCCCGCCGCCGAAAACATGGCCGCCAGGAGCGGCATGGAGATCACGCCCGCCCAAAAGCGCGGCGCCACCACGCGCGCGACGGGATCCACCGCCATCATTTCCATGGCCGAGAGCTGCTCGGTGGTTTTCATCAGCCCCACCTCGGCGGTGATGGCCGTACCGGCGCGGCTAGCGAACAGCAGAGCAGCCACCACCGGCCCCAGCTCCCGCGTGAGCGAGAGCGCCACCAGCACCCCCAGGGCCGAGTCGGAGCCATAGATTTTGAGCGTCTCATAGCCCTGCAACCCCAGCACCATGCCGACGAACAGGCTGGACACCAAGATGATGATCACCGACAGCACGCCGACATAATAAAGCTCGCGCAGCACCAGCCCCGGCCGCCGCAGCAGGTCGCCCGAGCGCAGGAGCACGGCGACAAAAAAGCGCGCCGCATAACCCAGCGTCCACACGCCCTCGCGCACGCGCCGCCCCACCCCGCCGATGCTGCGATACACGGCATTAAACATGCGGCTGCTCCAAGCCCAGCGCCTGGGCGTAATCCGGTGCCGGCAGATGGAAAGGCACCGGACCGTCGATCTCGCCGCGCACGAACTGGCGCACGAAAGGCAGATCGGATTTATCGATGTCCTCCGGCCGCCCTTCCGCGGCGATCACGCCGTTCGCCATGATGTAAACGTAATCGCAGATGGCGAAAGACTCCTTCACGTCGTGGGTCACCACCAGCGAAGTCATGCCCAGCGTGTCGGTGAGCTTGCGGATGAGATTGCCCGCCACCCCCAGGGAAATCGGGTCCAGGCCGGTGAAGGGTTCGTCGTACATCATCAGCTCCGGGTCCAGGGCGATGGCGCGCGCCAGGGCGGCGCGCCGTGCCATGCCACCGGAAAGCTCCGCCGGCATGAGATGGGCGGCGCCGCGCAGGCCCACGGCGTTGAGCTTCATGAGCACCAGATCGCGGATCATGTCGGCGGGCAGGTCGGTATGCTCGCGCAGCTGAAAGGCCACGTTGTCGAACACCGACATGTCGGTGAACAGCGCGCCGAACTGGAACAGCATACCCATGCGCCGACGCAAGCGGTAAAGATCGCGCCGCTTGAGCTCGTTCACCAACTTCCCCGCCACGCGCACACGCCCGGCCGTGGGCTTGAGTTGGCCGCCGATGAGCCGCAACAGCGTGGTCTTGCCGCCGCCGCTCGCGCCCATGATGGCCACCACCTGGCCGCGCCGCGCCCGCAGGTTGATACCCTTGAGCACGACCCGACCGCCGTAGGCGAAATGCAGGCCCTCTATCTCGACCAGGTATTCGTCAGACAAATTGTTTCCATCCGTGACCATTAGCTTTCGAATTTTAGCAAAGCCTGTTGCCGACCCGGCCCCGGTGGCCTACGCACAGCGGATGGGAATTTGCCCCGCTGTTGCGGGCCGGCACCGTCCCCTACCCTCGTCTTTGCGATAATCGCCGCGATGCGCTTCGATTTGTTCTACGAACTCTCCCTGCCGCCGTTTCTGCCCCGCGGCGAGGCGCAGCTCTATATAGACACCCTCGCCGAGCTGGAATTGGCCGACCGGCTCGGTTTCGGCTGCGCCTGGCTGGTGGAGCACCACTTCCTGCCAGGCTATTCCCATTCCTCCAAGCCCGAACTGTTCCTCGCCGCCGCCAGCCAGCGCACGCGCAAGCTGCGCCTGGGCCTGGGCGTCATCCCCCTGCCCTACCACCACCCCATCCATGTCGCCGAGCGGGTAGCCACACTGGACCTGCTGTCCGGCGGGCGCCTGGAAGTCGGCATCGGGCGCGGCTTTTCGCCCCGGGAATACGCGGCCTTCGGCGCCGACATGGGGCAAAGCCGGCGCCTCACGGAACAGGGCCTGGACGTGCTGCGCGCAGCGTTCTCCGGCCGGCCTCTTCCCGATCCCTACGCCGGCCTGACCATCCTGCCCGCGCCCCTGCAAACGCCTCCGCCGCTGTGGAGTGCCGCCGTCAGCCCGGACTCCTTCCGCTGGGCGGCAACCCAGGGGCTGGGCGTGCTGGCAGGGCCGTTCAAGCCATGGTTCATGGTGCGCCGGGACATTGCCGCCTACCGCGCCGCCTGGGCCGGGACGCAGGCGCCGCGCATCGGCATGACCGTAGGCGTGCTTTGCCTGGCCGACGGTCGGCGCGCGCGCCGGCTCGCCCAGCCCGCTTTCGAATGGTTTTACGGCGAGCTGTTCAAAACCACGCTGCCGGTGCTGGAGCGGCTCTACCCGAGCTACGAGCACTTCCACGACCTCGGGCGCCTGCGCCGCCTCATCGGCCTGGGCACCCGGCTGCGCGTGCTGGAAGCCCTGGGCATGGCGGTGGTGGGCGACCCCGCCCATTGCCGGGAGCGGCTGGCGCGCTACGGCCGCGCCGGCGTCACCCATCTGCTGCTGGCCGTGGGCGCGGGCGCAGTGGACTCGGAAGTGGCGCGGGAAAGCCTCGTCTGCCTGGCCGAGCAGGTGCTGCCGCATCTGTCATGAAAGTCTTCGTCACCGGCGCCGCCTCGCATCTGGCCGCGGCCCTGCTGCCGCGCCTGCTGGCCGCGCCTGGAGTACAAGCCGTCACCGGCCTGGATGTGCGCGCTTCCGGCTACGCCCACCCGCGCTATCGGGAAATCCGCGCCGACCTGTGCCGGGCCGACTGGGACGCCCTGCTGCGCGGGCAGGACGCCCTCGTACACCTGGCCTATGTGGTCATGCGCGGGCACCTGCCGCTCGCGCGCATGCGGGCGGTCAACGTGGACGGCGCGCAGCGCCTGTTCGACGCCGCCGCGCACCTGCCGCGCGTTGTGCATCTGTCTTCCGCCTCCGTCTATGGCAATGGCGAGAACCTGGCCGAATCTGCACCGTCGGCCCCCTTGCCCGGCTTCCATTACGCGCAGCATAAGGCGCAGTTGGAAGCCTGGCTGGAGGCGCATCACCCCCAGGTCGTGCGCCTGCGCCCGCACGTCATCCTGGGGCCGCGGGCGCAGCCTTTTCTGCGCCGCTTGGCGGGCACCCGCTTTTATCCCAAAACACCCGATGGGCTGCCACATTACCAGTTCATCCATGAAGATGACGTGGCCGACGCCATCCTCGCCGCCCTGCAGCGACCCGCGGCCGGTCCCTACAATCTCGCCTACCCCATGACTTTTACCCTGCGCGAACTCGCCGCCCGCGGCGGCCGCCGCCCCATCGGCCTGCCTCTTTGGGTCATCGGGGCGCTCCACCACGGCGCCTGGCTGCTTGCAGGCAGCGGCGGCGAACCGGGCTGGCTCGCAGGTCTGGGCGGGTCCCTCACGCTCGACTGCCGCCGCGCCGAGCGCGAACTGGGCTGGCGGGCGCGGCGCGGCCCGGAAGCCAGGCTTAAATAAACATAAATTCTTCACCACAGAGACGCAGAGGCACGGAGAAAACGAGCCTGCGCAGGCAGCGCCTTCAGGCGAGTTTCGCCCAATATGGGAAACACCAAGTTGCCGGCACTTGATCACACACCCAAAGACTGACTGGCGGTTGCCGCGCAAGTCTTTGTTTCTTCCTCTGTGCCTCCGTGGTTTATGTGCGGTTTAAGGATTATTTTTTTCCGGCTTATCAAGCCGGCGGTTTTATCGTCGTAATTGATTTCGTACCCCCACGGTTATCAAGGCTATCCCCTCTCCGCCGCCCGTTCGATGAATTCCCCCCTGCCCACCACCGATCTGGACGAACGCAGCGTCGTGCAGCAGGCCATGCTCAACGCCGGCGCCGATCTGGCCCAGGACGAGGACCCTCTGGCCATCCTCCGGCGCTTCTGCAACACCCTGGTGACCGCCTCCGGCCATATCCGCCTGGTGTGGATGTACGTCGGCGAACCGGAAGTCCCCATGCTGCGCCCGCAATATGCGGCCGGGCCGGCGCGCGCCTACGCCGACGAACTGGCCATCGGGCTCAGCACACCCGAACGCGCCAGCCCGGCCCGTCAGGCACTCGCGCGGCATGAAATGATCCTCAAGCATCTGCGCGAGGATACCGGTCCGGCATCCTCGCTGGCCGCGGCCCGGGAATACGGCCTGGAGTCCTGCCTGGTCATTCCTTTCGGCCGGCCCGGCGGAATCGGCCGCGGCATCGTTTCCGTGTACGCCGACCTGCCGGACTATTTCGAACAAGTCGGCCAGGATTCCTTTGCCGCCTTCGGCTACCTCGCCGATGCCGCCATGGCCCAAGCCGCCCTGCGCCAGAAGCTGCAGCGCATGGCCACGGTCGACGGACTGTCCGGCCTGCTCACGCGCCAGGCCATGCAGGAGATCCTGCAGCGCTTCGTCGCCCAGGCGCAGCGCCAGGGCACTGGCTTTTGCCTGCTGTTGTGCGACATCGACCGCTTCAAGATCATCAACGACAACTACGGCCACCAGGCCGGCGACCGCGCCATCGCCGCCACCGCCGCGGCCCTGCGCGGCGCCCTGCGCACCGAGGACTGGGCCAGCCGCTGGGGCGGCGAGGAATTCCTCTGCCTGTTGCCGGGGGTAGCCTGCGACGGCGGCAAAAGCCTGGCCGAACGGGTGCGCAGCGCCGTAGCCGGCCAGCCGGTGGATTTGGGCGACGGCCGCTCGGTGACGGTGACGGTGAGCATAGGCGTCGCCTGCCTGCCCATCGCGGGCAGCACGCTGCAGGAATTACTGGCGCATGTCGATTCCGCGCTGTACGACGCCAAGGCGAGCGGCCGCAATCGCGTAGTGCGCGCCAGCACGCAGGGGCAAAGCCTGTATTTCATGGCCAACGAGATCGACCAGGCCATCAGCGAAGACCGCCTGCGGCCGGCCTACCAGCCCATCGTCCGTCTGGCGGACGGCGAGGTGGTGGCGGAAGAGGCCCTCGCCCGTATGGTGCAGGCGGACGGCCAGCTCATCGAAGCGGGACGCTTCATCGCCCAAGCGAGCCAGCTCCAGTTGGCCCACCGCGTCGACCACGCCATCATGCGCCAGGCCATGGACCATTGCGCCCTGCGCATTTTTTCCGGCCAGCCGCCGCTCACGCGCCTGGTCAACATCTCTGCCGACCTGCTGCGCCATCCCGAACTGGTGGACGACCTGATCGCGCGCGCCAAGACCATCTGCTCCGCCTGCGGCGATCGCATCGGCGCGCAAAAGCCGCTGGTCATCGAAATCACGGAACGCGAGCTCTTGGGCGATCTGCAAGAGGCCAAGCGGCTGCTCCAACCCTTCCTCGACTTCGGCATCCGTCTCGCGCTGGACGACTTCGGCAGCGGCTATTCCTCCTTCCACTATCTGGCGGAACTGCCCTTCTCCTTCCTCAAGATCAGCGGCGACCTCATCGCCCAGGTCAACGTCAACCCGCGCGGCCGCCGCATCCTGCGCGGCATCCAGGATCTGGCGCGCGACATGGAGGTAACCACCGTCGCCGAAGGCGTGGAAGATGCGGCCACCGCCGACACCTTGCGCGAGATCGGCATCGACTGGGTGCAGGGCTGGCTCTACGGCCGCCCGCGCCTGCTGGAAGCCGGGACCAACGCAGCCGACACCCCGGCCGCCGCGGCGTCCTAGAAGTCGGCAGTCGGCAGTCGGCAGTCGGCAGTCGGCAGTCGGCAGTCGGCAGTCGATTGTAGCTGCCGACTGAAAACTGCCGACTGGCCATTCGCACCCCTATAGCTCGAAACTCTGACCCTTGGCCGGCATGTCCACCTGCTGCCCCGCCAACAGCGCGGCGAAGGCTGCCATGGTTTCCGCCTCGCCGTGCACCAGGAAGGTCCGCGCAGGCGCCGCGCGCCGGTGCCAGGCCAGCAATTCGTCGCGGTCGGCATGCGCGGAAAAGCCGTTGATGGTATGGATATGGGCGCGCACCGGGATGTCCTCGCCCAGCACCCGCACCGTCGGGGCGCCGTCGATGATGCGGCGCGCCAGCGTGCCG
>JAJZSR010000088.1 GCA_021849595.1 Pseudomonadota bacterium
TTCAATGAGTTGATCTCAGGCGTGCGCAGCGACGTAGCGGTCAAGGTATTCGGCGACGACATGGATGTACTGAATAGCACGGCGGTCAAGATAGCCGCGGTGATGGAGAAGATACCAGGCGCATCAGAGGTCAAAGTAGAGCAGACCACGGGCTTGCCCATGTTGACCGTCAATATTGACCGCGACAAGACCTCACGCTACGGCTTGAACGTGGGCGACGTGCAGGATGCGGTGGCCACTGCGATTGGCGGCAAGGAGGCAGGCATCCTATTCCAGGGTGACCGTCGCTTTGACATCATCGTTCGCCTACCTGAAAACCTGCGTTCTGACCTGGAAGCAATCAAACGCTTGCCGATCGCACTCCCTCGAGCACAGGTTGGCGACAGTCAAAAAACCTATATTCCGCTCGCAGAAGTCGCAAGCCTTGAGTTGGCTCCGGGGCCAAACCAGGTTAGCCGAGAAAACGGCAAACGCCGAATCGTCGTGAGCTCTAACGTGCGCGGCCGCGACATCGGCTCATTCGTCGCTGAGGCCGAACAGCAGCTTCAGCAGCAGATAAAGATTCCGGCGGGATATTGGACTACCTGGGGCGGACAATTCGAGCAGTTGCTGTCGGCTACTAAGCGTCTGCAAGTCGTAGTGCCGGTGGCGTTGCTGCTGGTGTTTGTGCTGCTCTTCATGATGTTTGGCAACGTTAAAGACGGATTGCTGGTCTTTAGCGGCATCCCCTTCGCACTGACGGGCGGTTTGGTCGCACTCTGGCTGCGCGATATTCCGATGTCGATCTCGGCGGCAGTGGGCTTCATCGCGCTCTCTGGTGTGGCAGTGCTCAATGGCCTGGTGATGATTTCCTTCATCCGCAGCCTGCGCGAAGAAGGCATGTCGCTGGATAAGGCGGTTCGCGAGGGGGCGCTGACGCGTCTGCGTCCGGTACTGATGACAGCGCTAGTGGCATCGTTTGGCTTCGTGCCAATGGCGATTGCCGTTGGGACAGGCGCTGAGGTACAGCGTCCGCTGGCGACCGTGGTGATCGGCGGCATTCTGTCCTCGACCGCACTGACGCTTCTCGTACTGCCGATTCTGTATCGACTGACACATCGAAGAGATGAGGAAGAGGAAGATTTCACTGACGAGCCTGCGCCCTCGCCGGCAAAGGCGTAGCAGTTGTCAGAAGCGTATGACGGTATGGTGCCGTCCGTCCGCTGCTCGCCGATTCTGGCAGGGTAGTGCGCGTGCATTGGCTGTGCAGGTTTTTTTGGCAGGGCACGACTGAGATCTGGCCCTTGTGGCCGTCGCCTAGGTGTGAGGAGATAAACGAAGAAAATGGATATCGAAACTGAACTTATTTATGCCTCGCGCATGATGGTCGCTGCGCTGATAGGAGGCTTGATCGGCTGGGAAAGAGAGCGCCATGCGAGTGACGCGGGCATTCGAACTTACATGGCGATCTCTATAGGTGCTTGCGCGTTCAGCCTGATATCCGCTCACGTGGGCAACGATCCGACCCGTATCGCGGCGCAAGTCGTTACCGGCATAGGCTTTATCGGAGCGGGCGTCATTTTTCAGGATAAGGGGGGCGTGGCCGGACTCACGACTGCCGCAACGCTTTGGGCGACAGCGGCAGTCGGCATGGCCAGCGCTTACGGGATGTATGTGTTGGCGATCGTCACGGGAGGGCTGCTTTTTGCAACCCTCGCGCTCCACCACCTGCCCGGCTGGAAGCGGCTTAGCCAAACAAATGCCAACCAAGATCATCCCGAGTAAGCAGGTGTCGTCAATTAACATGGACAATTCTTGTCATCTTTAAATCAAGTGCAAAGGAGAATATCATGGGATTTCTTGAACGGATGTTGGGCAATTGGATGGGCGGCAGATTCGGCGGCCACCATGGCGGCCATCACGGCGGTTCCAAACATGGCGGTTACGGCGGCTATCCAGGCTACCCGCAGGGCAGTGGCCCAGGCGGCGGCAATCCCGGCAATCCCTGCCCCAAGTGCGGCAGCGCCAATGCGACCGGTGCGCGCTTCTGCCAGCAATGCGGCGCCTCCCTGGCGGCCGCCAAATGTTCCGGATGCGGCGCGGAGCTGGCGGCGGGCGCACAGTTCTGCGGCCAATGCGGCAAACCCCGGCAGTAACGCAGCACCTATCCCGCTGTGATCGTTTGATTCTTGAGGAGCGGCAGCATGGCCGAAAAACTTAAACTGGATTTGTCCCTGGTCTTGCCGGATGTCCCCGATGAGCGCGACGCCTGCGTGGGGCGGCTGACTAATTTGCTGCAGGCCGAAGGCCTGGAAAAAGTGCACCTGGTCCGCGAAGACGGCAGCGCCCGCCTGTGCCTGCACTACGACCCGCAGCGGTTCAGCGTGAGCCGGGTGCGCGAGCTGGCGCAAGCGTCCGGCGCGAAGATGGGTCAGCGCTATCGTCATGAGAGTCTGCGCATCGACGGCATGGACTGCCCCACCTGCGCCACGGTGATCGAACATGCCCTGCAACGCATGGACGGCGTGCTGGAAGCCTCCGTGAGCTATGCCGCCGAGCGCCTGCGCCTGGAATTCGACAGCGAAAAAGTCGCACGTCCGGCGATCATCGGGCGCATCCAGGCGCTTGGTTATGCTGTGCTGGAGGAAGGCCGCGAGGCCGGATGGTTTGCCGAGCATCGCGAGCTTATTTTCAGCGGCGTGGCAGGCTTGCTGTTGCTCTCTGGCTGGCTTGCAGGTCTTGCCGGCGCGCCGCGCGCCCTCTCGCTCGGCCTGTTGCTGGGCGCCTACGCGGCGGGCGGTTTCTACACCCTGCGCGACGCCTGGCAGAGTGTGAAGAGCCGCCGCTTCGACATCGACCTCCTGATGATCGTCGCCGCGGCCGGAGCGGCGGCGCTTGGCGCGTGGGAGGAAGGCGCGCTGCTGCTGTTTCTGTTCAGCCTGGGGCATGCGCTGGAGCACCTGGCCATGGATCGCGCGCGCAAGGCGATCGAGGCGCTGGCGGACCTGGCGCCCAAGACCGCGATCGTGCAGCGCGACGGCGCGGAGATCGAAGTGCGGGTCGAAGCCTTGCAGCGTGGCGACCGGGTGATCGTCAAGCCCGGCCAGCGCATTCCCGCCGACGGCCAGGTGGCGTCCGGCAGCTCGGCGGTGGACCAGGCGCCCATCACCGGCGAATCCATGCCGGTGGACAAGCAGCCCGGCGACAAGGTATTCGCCGGCACGGTCAACGGCGAAGGCGTGCTGATGATCGAAGTGACCAAGCTGGCGCGCGAGAGCACGCTGGCGCGCATGGTAACGATGGTGGCCGAGGCGCAGACGCAGAAGTCCCCCACCCAGCGCTTCACCGACCGTTTCGAGCGCATCTTCGTGCCCGTGGTATTGGTGGGCGCCGGGTTGCTCATCGTGCTGCCGCCGCTGTTCGGCTTCCCTTTCGCCGATTCCTTCTACCGCGCCATGGCGGTGCTGGTGGCGGCATCCCCCTGCGCGCTCGCCATCGCCACGCCGTCGGCGGTGCTGTCCGGCATTGCGCGCGCCGCGCGCGGCGGCGTTCTGATCAAGGGCGGCGCACATCTGGAAAATCTCGGCGTGCTCACCGCCATCGCCTTCGACAAGACCGGTACCTTGACCGTCGGCAGGCCCAAGGTGACCGATGTCGTCGCCGTCAGCGGAGACGAGGCAGGTCCGCTGACCGTGGCCGCCGCCGTGGAAAGCCGCAGCGCGCATCCGCTGGCGCAGGCAGTGGTGACGGAGGCGAAGCGGCGTGGTTTAAGTTGGGGTGAAGCCGGTGAGGTTGAAGCCGTTACCGGGAAAGGGTTGCGTGCCGAGTTCGATGGAAAAAAAATCGCCATCGGTAACGTCAAACTGTTTGACGGCGAAACCATTCCCGAAGCAATTCAGCAGCATGCATTGCGTCTCCAGACGGAAGGCAAAACCATCATGCTGATCCAGGCCGACGGGCAGTTCCTGGGCGTCCTGGGGCTGGCCGACACCCCGCGCGAAGGAGCGCGTGGCGTGCTGGAGCGCCTGCACCGGATCGGCATCCGCAAGACCATCATGCTCACCGGCGACAACGAACGCGTGGGCCGCGCCATCGCCGACGCGGTGGGTCTGGACGAAGTGAAAGCGGGCCTGTTGCCGGAAGACAAGGTCAAGGCCATGGAGGAACTCGGACAGCGCTACGGCCAAGTGGCCATGGTCGGTGACGGGGTCAACGATGCGCCGGCCATGGCGCGTGCCACGGTCGGCATCGCCATGGGTGGCGCAGGCACCGATGTGGCGCTGGAAACCGCGGACGTAGCGCTGATGGCCGACGATCTCTCCAAACTGCCGTTTGCCGTGTCCCTGAGCCGCGCATCGCGGCGCATCATCCGGCAGAACCTGTTCGTCTCGCTGGGCGTGGTGGCGCTGCTGATTCCCGCGACCCTGTTCGGCTGGGCGGGGATCGGACTGGCAGTGCTCATCCACGAGGGCTCGACCATTGTTGTCGTGATCAATGCCTTGCGTCTATTGGCCTACGAGGATCAGGATTGATTCGTTGATGCGCGTCGGCGATCACCAGACAAAAAACTGCATTCCCCACGCAGCAAGCGGCAGCAATGCCGCCAGCAACACACCCAAGGCGGCTGCGGTGCGCTGCCTTCCGGCCATCCTCCATGCCAGGCTTGCGCCCCACAGGGCGGTTAGACCGAGCAGCGCCATGCGCACAGCGTTGGCCCAGGGCAGCACGATTCCCTCTGCCGCGAGTTGCGATGTGGTGAGCAGGGAGAGACCTACGAAAACGCTCGTCCCGGCGAACGGGATGAGCGCATGGGCGAGCCGCTGCCAGGACACTCCCGTCAGCACCCCGGCCAGCCTGAGCCAGCCCGATATCCAGCCGCCGACGAGGAGCGCTTCCACAGCGATGTAAGCGAGCAGCATGCCGCCGTCCAGCCAAGTGAAGGCATCGTTCACCTCCGGGTAATAGGTGAGCAGCCACCACTGACCTGCCTCATTGAGCGGCCACCAGACCTCGTGATCCACCAGCCAGCCGGCGATCGCCTGCTTCGCCGCAACGAGCCAGGGGGAGGCGCTCCACTGGAAGGCGCCGAGCGCCACGCCCAGCATGCCAAAGACCAAGAGCCGGGCCGGCCAGCGGTCGGGGTTTTCTGCATGTGCTTTCGTGTAGGGATTTGCGAGGATTTCCGCCTCGGGTGAGCGTAACGCCAGTTGCACTGCGTCCCGCTCCCCGGCACAGCGGCCGCACATATGGCAGGCCGAGGCGCTTTGCATGCGGCGGATGTCGATGAGCGGCGCGCAGTTCACCGGATGCTGGCCGCTGGTGCGGTGGCCGGCGGGGGCGGCGTCCCACGCTGCCCGGTCCACCTTGAAGTGAACCGGAGCGATCTTCGCCAGCAGGCCGAACACGCCGGAGACGGGGCACAGGTGCCGGCACCACACCCGTTTTTCCCGTCCCCAGATCAGCCCCACGGCAATGGCCGCGATGGTCGAGCCGCCCAGGATGAGCAGGGCGGGCTTCGGGTATTCATAGACGCTGGTCATCTGACCGAACACGGTGGTCATGGCAAAAGCCACGAAGGGCCAGCCGCCCCATTTCATCCAGCGCGGAATGCCGCGCCCCAGGCCGTAACGGGATGCCCATTCCGTGAGCGCCCCTTCCGGGCACAATACCCCGCACCACACGCGGCCGAGGGCCATGATCGAGAGAATGACGAAAGGCCACCACAGGCCCCAGAACACGAACTGAGCGAAGCGGGTGAGGTTGTTCCAGAGGTGGGCGGTTTCCGGGGGCAGCGGCAGAAATGCCGGCACGGCCACCAGCACGACGTAGCCTAAAACGACGCCCCACTGCGCGGCCAGGATGAGGCCGCGGTGGCGTCGCATGGCCAGACCGAGGCGGGCGGGCCAGTCCACCCGCCGGCCGATCACGGCGACAGATGCCATGGGCGCGTTCATGCCTTCTTCCC
This sequence comes from Pseudomonadota bacterium, assembly GCA_021849595.1. Classification (GTDB taxonomy): domain Bacteria; phylum Pseudomonadota; class Gammaproteobacteria; order Burkholderiales; family Thiobacillaceae; genus JAJXXS01. The sequence continues at coordinate 5,945 of JAJZSR010000088.1, forward strand.
CTTTGGCTTGATCTTGAGCAGCACCCCGAGCGCCAGCGTCCAGTAGACCGCGAGCAGCGCATAGGCCATCCCAGAAGGCGCGGCACGGTAGCCGGTGAAGGCCGCGACGAGTCCACCCACCCGCGTGCCATCATCCAGCAGGGCTGACGTGTTCCAGAGCGGGTCGACCAAGGCCGGCAGCGCCTCCAGGCCGATGAGCTTTTCCGTCCCGTCCACGAGCAAGGCGCCGCCCAGGAGCAGCAGCAGGACTTCGGTGACACGGAAGAAGGCGCGCCACGAAACAAAGCGACTGCCGCGGGAGAGCAGCCAGTAGGCTGCGAGGGCGAGCAGGAAACCCATGGTGCCTCCCAGTGCGATGTCGGCATTCGGGCCGCCCTTCACCGCGCCGTAGAGAAACACCACCGTCTCCGCGCCTTCCCGGCCGACCGCCACCGCCGCCAGCACCGCGATGCCCAGCCAGTTGGCGCGATCGGCGGCGCTTTGCATGCCAGATTCCAATTCCTTTTTCAGCCCGGCGCCGTGGCGGCGCATCCACCAGACCATCTGAAAGATCAGGCTACAGGCGATAATCGGCATGAAAGCCTGGAACCATTCCAGTGCATCGGCAGAAACCCATGACCGGATATCCATGATGGTCACGGCCAGGAAGATGGCGAGCCCCAGACCTGCCGCGATCCCGCCCCACAGCCAAGGGAATCCGGCGCGGGCTTCGGGGCGAGCGCTGAGCCAGCCGTGCAGAATGCCGATCACCAGCATCGCTTCGATGGTTTCACGCCATACGATGAAAAGCGCATTACCCATATGTTGCTCCTTTACTTCACAACGATGCGGCCACGGCTCGTGTCGGGATGGAATTCGTCGAAGAAGTCGTACTCACCAGATTTCAAGGGGGCGATCACCACGAAGGACTCCGATCCCGGCGCGAGCACCTTCTCCTTGCGCAGTTGCAGGCTCTCGAACTCGATGGCGTCGTGCCCCTCGTTGCGTACGACAATCTTGAAGCGCGTCCCGGCGGGCACGTTCAGTGTGTTGGGCGTCAGCCGCCCATCCTTGGCCACGACGGTGTAGGTGAGCAGTTCCGCCGCCAGCGCGGGTGTGGACAGAAAAACCGCCGCAACCGAAGCGGCGGCGAGTGCGCTGATCGCACCCGATAGAATTAGCTTTTTGTGCACGTCGTTCTTCCCGTCAGAAACTCAGATTGGCCCGCACGCCGAAAATCTTCACCGCGCCGGCGGCCTGGTTGCCGGCAGGGTTCCGGATGTATTGGAAGTCCGGCGTCAACTCGAAGCGCTCATGCACGCGGTAGCGGTAGTAGGCTTCGGCGACCTGCTCCCATCCGGTGGCGGCGAAGCCATAGTCAGGCAGGCCGTCCCCGTTTGCATCGAGCGTGGCGGATTGGGCCCGGAAGTCGGCGCTGGTGCGGTTGGCGCCGATGGCGAGACCGATGGCGTCAGCACCACGATCCCAATAGCTGCCGTTGAATTCGGCGCCGAGGCTTGCGGCGCGGTCAAAGGGCAGGCGCTCGCCGCGGCCAACGCCCAGGCGGCCGAAGGCGGTGACGCCGTCGCCGAAGCGCTGGTCGAAACTGAGCCCGAACCCGCTGTGCGAGGCGGTCTCGCCGCTGGCGAACGTGGGCGCCTGGCCGTTGCGCCAGACATAGGCCCGGTAGTTGCCTTGCAGGCCGGCGAAGAAACGCTGGCTGGTTTCCGCCTGCAGGATGACGAAGGGGGCCTTGAACCCCTCGCTGAAATTGGCGCTGCGTCCCGCACCGAACACGCCGAGCGAGAGGCGGTAGGTCTCCGGCTTGGCGCGCCAATTGAAATAGGACACCCGTATCCCGGGCGAGAAACCGAAGCCGTCGGCGCCGATGTTCGCCGCCAGGGGATTGTCCAGCAGCGCATTGTGTACGAAGGGGCTCGCCAGGAATTGGCGCGTCTCGTCATTGGCGGCGGCGTTCTGATCGAAGAAGGCGAAGGGATCCATCTTGCCGAAATTGACGGTAAGCGTTTCCCGCGAGTGCGGCTTGAAGCCGCCAAAGGGCAGCGGAATATCCGCCTGGTACCACGCCTCCGCCAGCATCATGGCGCTGGATTCCGGCTCCACCACCGAACCGAGCTGGAAGGAAGTGGCGTTGGGCCCGGTAAAGGAGGTGAACTTGTCGCTCAGGCCCCTGCCTTGTCCCACGCGGAAGTGCCCGAACACCTTGCTCTCGATGTCGCCGGTCTTGATCGTGGGCGTGGTGACGGTGACGTCCGCGCGGTAGTTGAGCTGAGTGCCGGCGCCGTCGATGCCGCTTGCCCGCTGGGCCACCGTGGTGAAGTTGGCGCCCGCGGAAAATCCCTCGATGGAGTCGAGCACCTTGGCCTGCTTCTGGATGTCGAGCGCTTGGTACTCCACCGCCTTCAGCCTCGTGGCGAGTTCGGGTTCCTTCTCGCTTACATCCTCCTTGCCCAGGGCTTCGTCGAGTTCCGCGTTGCGGTCCTTCAAGGATTTGATTTCCTTCTCGAGTTCCGCGTTGCGCTGCTCGACTTTTTCCAGCCGATCCATGAGGCGCTGAAGCAGGGCATCATCCTTGGCAAGGGCGGGCAGGGCCAGGAACGATGCTGACACCACAGCGATCTGCGCCAGCTTGCGTCCCGCCATGTCAATACCCGCCCTTCTTGCCGATGCCGGCGTAGGTAAACTCGTACTCCACTTCGAAGGGTTTGAACCACGGCCGCACACCCGTCAGGCGGTCGGTATGGCGACCGAAGTGGGTGTGTGGATCGGCGGACGGCGGAGAGATGGTGTATTTGACGCGGTATTTCCCCGGCCCCTTGAGCTTGACGTTGTCGCCGTAGTGCGGGCCGTCATTCGCGACCATGGGCATGAAATCGCCGCTGATCTTCTCGTTGCTCCCGATCTTGGTTACCTCATACTTGACGCCCAGATACGGGATCCAGGCACCTTCGTCGAAGCCGTTGGGGTTATTGGCCAAGGCATGGATATCGGCTTCCATGTGAACGTCGGAATCCTTGGCCGGACGCATCATGCCCTCCGGCTCCATTTCCACCGGCTGCAGATAGACAGCGGCAACTTCCATACCGTAGCGCTGCTGCGGCGTGCCGATCGGGTATTCCACGGCCAGGGCGGACGTGGCGAGAGTTGCCATCAAGGCGGTCAGGGCGATGGGGGTGGCGAGCTTTTTTGCAAAATGCATGGGTTTCTCCCTTTTCCAAGGTTCAGTAGACGTTGGCTAGCTACTGGGGTGGAAAGAAACCCGTTGGCTGGCTGATGAGTAAATGCCGATTATTTCGTCAGGATCAATTTGCCGTGGCGTGTGATCCTCAGTACATAGCGGTCGCCTCAAGCTCGATCACCAGCGTTCGCGCCCCTTGAAACAGGGCGTGTGCGGACAGCACGGGCGCGTTGGCGTCCGATTTGTCCGGAACAGGCTTGGGCAATACTTGAGCAGTGCGCCGATACATCATGGCAATATATTAATAGGAATGATCCGCATTTGCAAGCGAATGGGTGATTAACGCGATAGCATTTACGGCTCCGAAACAGCCCTCAACTTCCTCATGGCCACGGTGTGGCCCTGAGCGGACAATTTCGTGATCAAGCGAGTTTGCCGTTCAGGAGCGATAACCGATGCATCCAACCAACTACGTCCCACCCGAGCGGCTGACGGCCGAGCAGCGCCGAACCGAGGTCGCGTACTTGCTGGCGCATGGCCTCGTCCGCCTGCGCGACGGCGTGTCTGCGCAAGCCCCAGGACGCCTTGCGGAGAGCGAGTTTGAGCTTGGCTTTTCCGGCAACCAGCGCCTTCATACCCACCCCGTCAACAACCTGCACGAGGAGGCTCCATGAAGGCATACACCGTCCCACCCACCCCGCCGAGCGTCGTCGCCCAGATCGCCGGACTCCCGGATCTCTCCATGGACGAGATCAAGGCGCTCTGGCGTCGCCTGTTCGGCAACGACAACCCCACGCCCAACCGTCAGTTCCTGGAACGGCGCATTGCCTACCGGCTGCAGGAAATCGAGTTCCGCAAGGTCGATCGCAACTTGGTCGACCGGAACAAGCGCCGCATCGAAGCCATCCTGGAGACCGGCAAGGCACGCAAGCTCGACCGCGACATCCGCCTGATGCCGGGCACCGTGCTCACCCGCGAGTACCAGGGAGTAGAGCATCGGGTGACGGCCGCCCAGAACGGACAGTACGAGTTCGAGGGCAGGCGCTACCCGAGCCTGTCCATGATCGCCCGCGAGATCACCGGCACCCGCTGGTCCGGGCCGCTCTTCTTCGGGGTGAAGGCGCCGGCCAAACCGAAGAGCTCGAAGAAGCAGGGAGGCCGGCGATGAGCGAGACCCTGAAGCGCCGCCTGCGCTGCGCCGTCTATACCCGTAAGTCCACCGACGAGGGGCTCGATCAGGAGTACAACTCCATCGACGCCCAGCGCGACGCCGGCCATGCCTACATCGCCAGCCAGCGCGCCGAGGGCTGGATACCGGTGGCCGACGACTACGACGATCCCGCATTCTCGGGCGGCAACATGGACCGGCCGGCGATCAAGCGCCTGCTCGCCGACATCGAGGCCGGCAGGATCGACATCGTGGTGGTCTACAAGATCGATCGCCTGACGCGATCGCTGACTGACTTCTCGCGAATGATCGACGTCTTCGAGCGCCACGGGGTCTCCTTCGTCTCGG
>JAJZSR010000089.1 GCA_021849595.1 Pseudomonadota bacterium
GCGTCCGTGGCGGCTTTTTTGTGTTTAATATTGGCCCACTTGGAATGTCCTGCCATGTGTCGTCCTGCTGAAATCCTTGCGCGAGTTGAACGATTCTAGCACCCCCGCGCTGCGCCTGGGCGTCGACTTGGGCGGCAGCAAAATCGAAGCCATCGTCCTGGACCGCCGGGGCGGCGAGCAGTTGCGCCAGCGCGTACCCACGCCGCGCGGCGATTATCCGGCGACGCTCCAAGCCGTCGTCGAACTGGTGCGGCAGGCGGAAACCCGGGTAGGCAACTGCAGCGTCGGCATCGGCACGCCCGGCACCTGGTCCCGCGCCAACGGTCTGATGAAAAACTGCAACTCCGTCTGGCTCAACGGCAAGCCGCTCAAGGCCGATCTGGAGGCCGCCCTGCAACGGCCGGTGCACCTGGCCAACGATGCCGACTGCTTCGCCCTGTCCGAAGCCATCGACGGTGCCGGTGCCGGTGCGGGGGTGGTGTTCGGCGTCATCCTCGGTACCGGCGTCGGGGGTGGGATCGTCGCGGGCGGTCGACTGCTGTCCGGGCCCAACGGTATCGCCGGCGAATGGGGCCACAACCCCTTGCCCCCCTTCCGCCTCCAGCGGCCCGGCGATGCCGGCGGCCATGACGGGATCCTGCAATTTCATGCCCCCGCCCATCCCTGGCCATCGGAGCGCGAGCTGCCCGGCCCGCCCTGCTATTGCGGCAAGCGCGGCTGCATTGAGACTTGGCTGTCCGGCCCTGGCCTCACCGCCGATCATGTCCGCTACGGCGGCGAAGACCTGCCCGCCCACGAGATCGCCCAGCTCGCCGCTGCCGGCTACGAACCCTGCGGCACCACGCTGCGCCGCTACGAAGAGCGCCTGGCGCGCGCCTTGGCCCAGGTCATCAACCTGCTGGATCCCGACGTCATCGTGCTGGGCGGCGGGCTGAGCAATATCGCCAGCCTGTATGAGAACGTCCCGCGCCTGTGGGGACGCTATGTTTTTTCCGATCGCGTGGACACGCAGCTCAAAGCTCCGGTGCATCGCGATTCCAGCGGCGTGCGGGGCGCCGCTTGGCTGTGGAACACCCCTTGAGCTACTGGCATTGCCGCCGGTCTGGGGGCATCATCAGCGTTTTTCCCGGCTTCTTCGTTCCGATATGAGCAACCCCCATTACCAGCGCCTGGGCGGCGATCAGGGCATCCGCCGGCTGATCGACCGCTTTTACGACCTGATGGACAACGATCCCGACTACTACGGCATCCGCAAGCTGCATCCCGCCGATTTGTCTGGCAGCCGCGACAAGCTGTATTGGTTTTTGTCCGGCTGGACCGGCGGACCGCAGCATTACACTGAGCGCTTCGGCCACCCCATGCTGCGCCAGCGCCATTTCCCCTATGCCATTGGCGACGCCGAACGCGACCAATGGATGGCTTGCATGCGCCGGGCCCTGCACGACAGCGGCCACGACGACGCGCTGCAGGCGGAAATGCTTGCCGCCTTCCGGCGCACGGCCGACCACATGCGCAACCAAGCCGGCTGACGCCTGCGGCCATGCGAATCCTGCTGCTACTGCTGCTTGCCCTCTGCGGCAGCCTGGCGGCACTCGCTTATCTGGCGCTCGATGCCCAACCCGCGATCACCGCGGCCGAAAGCGGGAGCGCAGCCGACAGCGGGATGCTGAAGACGCTCCTGCGGCAAAACGACCCGCGCCGCGCCGCGCCCGGCAGCCTGCAGCAAGTACATTTGAACGCAGCGCAGGTCAATCGTTTGCTGAACGGCGCGAGCGCCTATACACGCTTGGCCGGCGCGCATGTGCGCCTGATGGCTGGGCGCATGGACATTGCCGCCAGCCTGCGGGTGCCGGCGACGCCGTTCGGCCGCTTTGTGAATCTGCGCGCCAGCGTGGTCGAAACCCCGGGCGGCGGCCTGGCCATCCGCCATCTGCACGCTGGCCGCCTGCCCATCCCAGGCCCCCTTGCCGATCCGCTGGCGCAGTTTGCCTGGCGCCGTTTCGCCGACCAACCCACCTACGGCGCGCTCCTGCGGGCCGTTCAGGGCGTCGAACTGGCGCCCGGCGCGATCACCATCCGCTACCGCTGGACGCCCCGATTGTTGGCGCTACTGGAACAGCAAAGCGCGGCCCTGCTGCTAGATGAAGACACCCAGGCCCGCCTGCTTGCCTACGAGGCTTACCTGCGCCATCTGCTCAAACCATATGCGCCGGGTAGCCGCCTGCCTTTGGCTGCCGCAGTAGGCCCGCTGTTTCGCTACGCGCATGGCCGCGGCAGCGACGCAGCGGCGGAGAACCGCGCGGCTTGGCAGGCTCTCTCGGCCTACATGACCGGCGTCAGCCTGCCCCATCTGCTGGCCGGCCGGCGCCATCGGCGGGCGCCCGATGTGGCGCTCACTCTCTACGGGCGCCAGGATGCCGCCGAGCATTACGTCGTCGCCGCGGCGCTGGCCGCCACCGCCGGCCGGGAACTGGCAGAGAACCTGGGGCTGGCCAAGGAAGAAGAGGATTTGTCGCACGGCTCCGGTTTCAGCTTCACCGACCTGGGCTGGGATTTCGCCGGGGCACGGGTAGGCCAGGGCTCCACGCAAACCGATACGGCGGAACGCATGCAAACTCTGCTGGCGGACGCTCGAAACGACCGCGACCTCTCTCCTTCTTTCCGCGACCTGCCCGAATTCCTCGCTCCGCAAGTATTTCAGCAGCGCTATGGGCGCATCGGCAGCCCGGCCTATACCAGGGTGATAGAGCAAATCCAGGCCCGTCTGCAAAACCACTCGCTTACCCGTGCCCCAGCCCTCAAGCAGGCCGCTTAAGATGCCGTTACTATCGCTGTCGCGCTTTTTCAATTGGCTGTCGTCCTGCCCGGAGCCGGCGCCAGCCCTAAAACCCGGAGCCACGATCATGCGGAAAACGACCCTCATCACCGCCCTGCTGCTGGGCCTCAGCCCCCTTGCCAGTGCCGACGGCATCAACGGCAGCGCCGTGCTCGGCGCGGGCCTGGGAGCTGCCGCCGGCGCAGCAGTCGGCTCCGCCGTGGGCGGGCGCGACGGTGCCGTCGTCGGCGGAGCCATCGGCGGCGCGGCGGGTGCGGCAATCGGCAACGACCAGCAGCGCCGCCCCCCCCAAGGCCAGGTGGTGGTGCAGCCGGCCTATGCCCCCGTGCCGGTGTACCGGGGCGAGCGCGACTGGCACCGCGAGCATCACGACCGCGGCTGGCATCGCGGCCATTATGAACACGGGCGGGGCTGGGGGCCGCCGGACCATCGCCGCGGCGACGACTGAGACAACGCGCCTCAGGGAGGCGGGAATAGCCCAGAGTTTCCCGGTTTCGAGGCATGGACCGGGCGAAACTGCTAGAATTGTCGATTTTTCCGGCAGCGCCTCATGTCCCGCAAGCTACGCAACATCGCCATCATCGCCCACGTCGACCACGGCAAGACCACCCTGGTCGACCAGTTGCTGCGCCAGTCCGGCACCTTTCGGGACAACCAGCAGGTGGACGAGCGGGTCATGGATTCCAATGACCTGGAAAAAGAGCGCGGCATCACTATCCTGGCCAAGAACACGGCCATCGACTACGGCGACACTCACATCAACATCGTGGACACGCCCGGCCACGCCGACTTCGGCGGCGAAGTGGAACGGGTGCTGGGCATGGTGGACGGCGTGCTGCTGCTGGTGGACGCAGTCGAAGGGCCCATGCCGCAGACCCGCTTCGTCACCAAGAAAGCACTCGCCCTGGGTCTGAAACCCATCGTGGTGATCAACAAGGTCGACCGGCCCGGTGCGCGTCCCAACTGGGTGGTGGATCAAACCTTCGACCTCTTCGACAAGCTGGGCGCCACCGACGAGCAGCTCGATTTTCCCATCGTCTACGCTTCCGGCCTCAACGGTTGGGCCTGCCTGGATTTGCGGGACGCCCCCACGCAGGGCGGCACCGCGGCCGACATGACGCCGCTGTTCGAGACTGTGCTCGATCACGTGCCCACGCCACCCGGCGCCGCCGACGCACCGCTGCAATTGCAAATCGCCGCGCTCGACTATTCCAGCTATACAGGGAGACTGGGCGTGGGCCGCATCCTCAACGGCCGCATCAAGCCGGGTATGACGGTGGCGGTGATGAATCACGCCGATCAAGTGGCGAGCGGCCGCATCAATCAGGTGCTGGGCTTCAAAGGCCTGGAGCGCGTGCCCGTGGACGAGGCCGAAGCCGGCGACATCGTCATCATCTCCGGTCTGGAAGACATCGGCATCGGCGTCACCCTCTGCGACAAGGACAACCCGGTAGGCCTGCCCATGCTGAGCGTGGACGAGCCGACGCTGACCATGGACTTCATGGTCAACAGCTCGCCGCTGGCGGGAACGGAAGGCAAGTTCGTCACCAGCCGGCAAATACGCGACCGCCTGAGCCGCGAGCTGCTGACCAACGTTGCCCTGCGCGTCGAAGATACCGAAGATGCCGACGTGTTCCGCGTCTCGGGCCGCGGTGAACTGCACCTGACCATCCTGCTGGAAAACATGCGCCGCGAAGGCTTCGAACTCGCGGTGGCCAAGCCGCGCGTGGTGTACAAGGACATCAATGGCGAGAAGTGCGAGCCCTACGAGAACCTCACCATAGACCTCGAAGACGCCAACCAGGGCGCGGTCATGGAAGAGATCGGCCGCCGCCGCGGCGAGTTGACCAACATGGAGTCCGACGGCATGGGCCGCACCCGCCTGGAATACCATATCCCGGCGCGCGGCCTGATCGGCTTCCAATCGGACTTCATGACCATGACGCGCGGCACAGGCCTCATGAGCCATGTGTTCGATGATTACGGCCCGGTCAAGGCGGACCTGCCCGGCCGCCACAACGGCGTGCTGGTGTCGCAGGAAAACGGCGAGGCCGTGGCCTACGCGCTCTGGAACCTGGAAGACCGCGGCCGCATGTTCGTCTCGCCCGGCGACAAGCTGTACGAGGGCATGATCATCGGCATCCACAGCCGCGACAACGACCTCGTGGTAAATCCCATCAAGGGCAAGAAGCTGACCAACGTGCGCGCCTCGGGCACCGACGAAGCGGTGCGGCTGACGCCTCCCATCAAGCTCACGCTCGAATCGGCGGTGGAATTCATCGACGATGACGAGTTGGTGGAAATCACGCCCAAGTCCATCCGCTTGCGCAAGCGCCACCTGCAGGAACACGAACGCAAGCGCGCCGCGCGGGAGACGACCTAAGCTCTCGTCAGGGCTGTGCAGCGGTGCGCGCGGCCTCCAGGCGCGTGACGCGCCGCTGCCAGGCCCAGTAGCCGGCGATCACCAAGGCCACGAAAACCAGCACGCCCAGTATGATGTAGTGGTAGTACTCGCGGATAACGGTTTCATTGCCGCCGATGAAATAACCGAAAGCTGCCAGCACCAGCGACCATAGCCCGGCGCCCAGCCCGGTGTAGAAAGCGAACTTGGCGTAATTCATGCGCGCCAGCCCGGCCGGCAGGGAGATGAGGTGGCGGATGGCCGGGATCAGGCGGCCGGTGAAGGTGGACACCGCGCCGTGCTTGGCGAAAAAGGCATCGGTGCGATGCAGCAGGGCAGGACGGACAAAGAAATACTTGCCCCAGCGCTCCAGGAAAGGACGGCCGACCCAGAGCGCGAAAAAATAATTCAGGCTTCCGCCCGCCACACAACCCAGGATGGACGACAGCAGAATCAGGGCGAAGCTCATCTTGCCCTCGTAAGCCAGATAGCCCGCGGGTATCAGCACCAGTTCGCTGGGTATGGGCAGGACGGTGGACTCCAGCAGCATGAGGATGAATATCCCCGCGTAGCCCCAGCCGTGCACGGTGTGCAGGATCCAGTCGATGAAGGCTTGCAGCATGGTCGGCTTACACCACTGCTTCCTGCTTCTTCTCCACCGGCTTGATGAAGTGCTCGCGCTTGACCCCGAACATGAGCAAGAGGGGCGAAGCCACCAGCACCGAGGAATAAATGCCGAACAGGATGCCGATGGTGAGCGCAAGGGCAAAATTGTGCAGCGCCTCGCCGCCGAAGAACAACATGGACAGCACCATCATCTGGGTCGAGCCGTGGGTGATGACGGTGCGCGACATGGTGGCCGTGATGGCGTTGTCGATGATGTCCGGGATGGGCACGTCCTTACGCATCTTTCTGAGGTTCTCGCGGATCCGGTCGAACACGACGACGGACTCGTTCACCGAATAACCCAGGATCGCCAACACCCCGGCCAGCACCGTGAGGTTGAACTCCCACTGGAAGAAGGCGAACAGCCCGAGAATGATGGTCACGTCGTGTAGGTTGGCGATGATGGCCGCCAGGGCGAAGCGCCACTCGAAGCGCAGGGCCAGATACAGCAGGATACCCGCCACCACCACGAGCAGCGCCAGCGAGCCGTTCTGATAAAGCTCCTTGCCGACTTCTGGACCCACGAAATTGACGCTGCGCAGCTCGGCCTGTGGCTGGTTGGTCTTGAGCGCCGCCATCACTTCGTTGGACAGCGAGGCATTGTCCATGCCCGCCTTGACGGGCATGCGAATGAGCACGTCGCGGCTAGTGCCGAAATTCTGCACCGACACGTCCTTGAATCCGGCATGGGCCAGATCGGCGCGTATCTGCTCGATGGGCGCGGCCGTGGGGTAGTTGATCTGCAAGACCGTGCCGCCGGTGAAATCGACCCCGAAATTGAGCCCCTTATAGGCCAATGCCCACACGGCGAACAGGAAGGTGGCCAGCGAAATCGCCGTCGTCACCTTCCCCCAGCGCATGAAGGGAATGTCTTTCTTGAAGTGAAAAAATTCCAGCATGGGCGGCCTCAAATGTGGACTTTGGCCAGACGCGGGCGGCGGCCGTAATAAAGGTTGACCATGGCGCGCGACACGGTCACGGCACTGAACATGGACGTCAATATGCCCAGGCACAGCACCACGGCAAACCCGCGCACCGGCCCCGAGCCGAGCCAGAACAGCGCCAGGCCGGCGATGAGCGTGGTCAGGTTGGAGTCCAGGATGGTCGCCCAGGCACGCTCATAGCCGGCATGGATGGCAGCCTGGGGCGTGGAGCCGTGGCGCAATTCCTCGCGTATCCTTTCGTTGATGAGCACGTTGGCGTCGATAGCCATGCCCAGGGTCAAAGCGATACCGGCCAAGCCAGGCAAAGTGAGCGTGGCCTGCAGCATGGATAGCAAGGCGACCAGGAAGAAGCCGTTGATCGCCAGTGAAACGCTAGAGATGATGCCGAACACCCGGTAGTAGAGGCTCATGAACAGCACCACAGCCACGAAGCCCCAGATGTTGGAATGGAAGCCCTGGCGAATGTTGTCCGCGCCCAGGCTGGGCCCCACCGTGCGTTCCTCGATGATGTTCATGGGCGCAGCCAGCGCCCCCGCGCGCAGCAGCAGGGCGATGTCGGAGGCTTCCTGAGGAGAGTCCATGCCCGTGATCTGTACGCGGCCGCCGCCGATCTCCTCGCGGATCACCGGCGCGGTGATGACCTGGGCCCCGGATCTCTCCACCAGCAATATGGCGAGCCGGCGACCCACGTTGTCGCGCGTCACGTCCTTGAAAACGCGCGCGCCGCGCGCGTCCAGATCGACGTACACGGCCGGCTGGCCGGTCTGACTGTCGAAGCCGGGAGAAGCGTTGTCGATCGAATCCCCGGTCAGGATAACGTCTTTCTTGACCAGGATGGGCTGGCCGCCGCGTGTGTAAAGCAGATCGTCGCCCGGCGGCACCTGGCCGTGCAAGGCCGCCTGCAAATCGCCCTGATCGTCTACCATGCGGATCTCCAGGCTGGCGGTGCGGCCCAGTATCTCCTTGGCCTTGGCGGTGTCCTGCACCCCCGGCAGTTGCACGACGATGCGGTCGGCCCCCTGCTGCTGGATGACGGGCTCCGCCACGCCCAGTTCGTTCACCCTATTGCGCAGCGTGGTGATGTTCTGCTGCAACGTGAGCTGCTCGATCTGTGTCACGGCCTGCGGCTTGAGGGTGGCGGTGAGCAGGAACTCGCTGGCAGTTTCGCTGGGCGCGAAGTTAAGGTCGCTAAAGCCGCCCGTGAGCTTGGCGAGCGCGGCATCGCGCTGATCGCGGGTGGCGAAGTGTATGACCAGTTGCTCGCCTTTCAGATCGACGCCGCCATAGCGGATCTGATCCTGGCGCAGTTGCGTGCGCATCTCGCCGCGGTCGCGCCCGAGCGTCTTCGCCAACGCAGCCTGCATGTCCGTTTCCAGCAGGAAATACACGCCGCCGCGCAAATCCAGGCCCAGATACATGGGCAGCGCATGGATGCGGGTCAGCCACTGGGGCGAGGCGGAGAGCAGATTGAGCGCAACCACATAGCCCGGCCCCAGACCCGCTTGCAACGCATCCTTGGCCTTGAGCTGGACGTCCGCGCCGGGAAAGCGGATCTTGATGCTGTTGCCCTCGATATACGCTCCGGTTTGCGGCAGCTTGGCCTGATCGAGTATCGCCAGCGACTGATTGAGCATGGCGGGATCGACTTTCACCGTCGTCTTCACCGGCGAAATCTGCACCGCCGGCTTGTCGCCGTAGAAATTGGGCAGCGCATAAAGAAAGGCCACCAGCAGCGCGATGGCAATGACGATGTATTTCCAGGGTGGAAAGCGGTTCATAAAACGACCGGATTGTCAGGGGACACAGGGGGAAAGAAGGACGTTCAACGGCTCCGCACCGCGGCCGGTTCGCCGCCCCTCACAGGCTCTTGATCGTGCCCTTGGGCAGCAGTGTCGCGATGGATTGCTTCTGCACCTGGGTCACCACGCCTTCAGCGATTTCCAGCGCCACGAACTGCTCGCCGACCTTAGTCACCTTGCCGACCTGGCCGCTGGCGGTAACCACCTCGTCGCCCTTTTGCAGGGCTTCGAGCATCTTGCGCTGATCCTTGGCGCGCTTGAGCTGCGGCCGGATGAGCATGAAATAAAACAGCACGAATATGACGATGAGCGGAAGAAAACTCACCAGGGCATTGGGTTCGCCGCCGGGACCGGCCGCGTGGGCAAGGGAGAACATCGGGATGGGGCTCCTCTCTAGGGTGGGTTATGCAGCAGCGGGCCAGCGAGCCCGGCGCTTGTGAAACTGGCTGATTTTAGCATCCCCGCGCGCGCTCCTCCCGGAAGCGCGCCGCATAAGCCATCGCCTCGCGCCGGGCGATGGCGGCGCGCAGCTCGCTCATGAGGCTTTGGTAGTAATGCAGATTGTGCCAGGTGGCCAGGCGCGCACCCAGTATTTCGCCGCAGCGGAAGAGATGGTGCAGGTAGGCGCGCGAAAAATTGCGGCAGGCATAGCAGGCGCAGTTTTCGTCCAGCGGCCGCGTATCGTCCTTGAAACGTGCATTTTTGATGCGCAGATCGCCAAAGCGGGTAAACACGATGCCGTGCCGCGCATTGCGCGTCGGCAGCACGCAGTCGAACATGTCTATGCCCGCCATGACCGCTTCCACGATGTCCTCCGGCGTGCCCACACCCATCAGATAGCGGGGCTTGTCCGCCGGCAGGCGCGGCGCGACATGGGCAAGCACGCGGGAAAAATCCTCCTTCGGCTCGCCCACCGACAAGCCTCCGATCGCGTAGCCGTCGAAACCCATGGCCGCAAGCTCGCCCAGCGAGGCATCGCGCAAATCCTCGTACATCCCCCCCTGGACGATGCCGAACAGCGCATTGGGGTTGTCCGCATGCGCCGCCCTGGAGCGCCGCGCCCAGCGCAGCGACAATTCCATCGAACGCGCCGCCTCGGCACGGCTTGCCGGATAGGGCGTGCATTCGTCGAAAATCATGACGATGTCGGCATCCAGCATGCGCTGGATTTCCATGGAACGTTCGGGCGTGAGAAACAGCCGGTCGCCATTGATAGGCGAAGCGAAATGGACGCCCTCTTCCGTGATCTTGCGCAGCTTGCCCAGGCTGTAGACCTGGAATCCTCCGGAGTCCGTGAGGATGGGCCCGTCCCAGCCCATGAATCGGTGTAGTCCTGCAAACTTCCCCACCACTTCGAGGCCAGGCCGCAGCCACAGGTGGAAGGTGTTGCCTAGCACGATCTGGGTGCCCAACTGGCGCAATTCGTCCGGTGCCATGGCCTTGACCGTGCCGTAGGTTCCGACCGGCATGAAGGCCGGCGTGTCCACCGCCCCATGCGCCATTTGCACGCGCCCGCGGCGCGCCGCCCCATCGCTGGCGAGCAGTTCAAAGACCATCGTTCTTCTCCAGCAGCATCGCATCGCCATAACTGAAAAAGCGGTAACGCTTAGCCACGGCATGGGCATAGGCGCGCC
>JAJZSR010000090.1 GCA_021849595.1 Pseudomonadota bacterium
AGGAGACCGAGGGCGACGTGACCGGTATCCGCTCCGCCACCATCAAGGTCGAAGGCGAATACGCCTACGGGCTGCTGCGCACCGAGACCGGCGTGCACCGCCTGGTGCGCAAATCGCCTTTCGACTCCTCAGGGGGACGCCACACGTCCTTTGCCAGCGTGTTCGTCTATCCGGAGGTGGACGAGTCCATCGAAATCGAAATCAATCCCGCCGACCTGCGCGTCGACACTTTCCGTGCTTCAGGCGCGGGCGGCCAGCACATCAACAAGACCGATTCGGCCATCCGCATCACCCACCTGCCCAGCGGCATCGTGGTGCAATGCCAAAACGACCGCTCGCAGCACCGCAACCGCGCGGAGGCCATGGCCATGCTCAAGTCGCGCCTCTACGAGGCCGAGCTGCGCAAGCGCCAGGCCGAACAGGACAAGCTGGAAGCCGGCAAATCCGACGTCGGCTGGGGCCACCAGATCCGCTCCTACGTGCTGGACCAATCGCGCATCAAGGACCTGCGCACCAACGTGGAGATTTCCAACACGCAGAAGGTGCTGGATGGCGACCTCGATACGTTCATCGAGGCGAGCTTGAAACAGGGGGTGTGAACAATGGCTTGCGCCCGCCATGGCGGACGTATATCCTGTATATACAAGCAGGAGGCAAGCCATGCTCACACGCGTCTTCAAAAGCGGCAACTCGTTGGCCGTCCGCATCCCCAAGGAACTGGCCATCGTCGAGGCCAGCCAGGATGTCGAGATTGAAAAAATCGGCGACACCCTGGTGCTGCGCCCGATCGTCAAACGCAAACTGACCGGGCTGGCCGAAGCCTTCGCTGCCTTCCCGCCAGGTTTCATGGCCGAAGGCCGCGAATTCCACGAGCAGAAGGAACGCGACTGGAATAGCGTCGGCGCAAGCGCCGCAGTCCACCAGGACAGTTCGGACTACAAACCGGCGGGCGACAAGTAAGCCCATGCGCTACCTGCTCGACACCAACATCTGCGTTCACCTCATCCAGCGCCATCCGGCCGCACTGATGAACCGCTTCCCGGAATTCGACTACGGCGACCTGGTTATCTCCGTCGTCACCCTGGCCGAATTGCGGCATGGCGTCGAACGTAACCTGGCCATCAAACACGAAGCCGAACGTGCGCTGGATACCCTGTTGACCTATCTGCCCGTGCTGCCGCTCGACAATGCCGTCGCGGTTCAGTACGGCGTTTTCGCCGCCGCCGTGCGCGACCGCCGCTGCGATGCGTTCGACCGCCTGATCGCCGCCCACGCCGCGAGCCTCGGCCTCACGCTCGTCACCAACAACGAGGCTGACTTCAGGGATTACCCCAGCCTCAAAGTTGAGAACTGGGTTTAACTCATCAAGCAATCAAGGGCACTGGGGGCAGGTCTTGCGGGCGTACCTTTCCGGCCAGCATTCCATGCTGTCGATCGCGCGGCACTTCGGGGTGCATTATTCGACCGTGAGCCGCGCGGTAAGAAACCATGAGCGCAGAACAGGGGGATGACGCTTCAATGCAAAACCGTCCGCGATTGTTCTTCCGACCGGTGTCAGGCGTGGATATCTTTCCCAATGAGATCTCTGGTGGCGCCTGACTGTCCCCCATGAAAAAATTCCTGGTCAGCCTTGGGCACGCGTGCAACGGTATCCGGTACGCAGTCACCTCCGAAAGAAACATCAAAATCCAGCTCACCGCCTTTGCCCTGGTGATGGTGGCCGCTTTCCTTCTCCACATTCCCCGGTTCGAGACGCTGGTGATCCTGGGCATGTCGGCCTTGGTGCTTTCGCTGGAACTGACCAACACGGCGGTGGAGCGCCTGGCCGACAAGGTTTCGCCGGAACACGACGCGCAGATTCGCATCGTCAAGGACGTCATCGCCGGCGCCGTGCTCATGGCGAGCCTCTTTGCCATCATCATCGGGATCAGCATCTTTGCCGAACCCCTCATACAACTGCTAGAAAAGTGACGTGCAGGGTGTCTCAGCCTGCGCCACTCCCCTTCTCCATCGCCGGCGTGTAGGCGCCGCGTTGAGCGGCCGCATTGAGCCGGGCGCGATGCAGAAACGCCTCTTGGGCCGCGGCGACGTTTTCCGGCTTGCCCTTCCAGATCGCCATGGGCGGCTCCTGCAACGCGCGCGCGTAAGAGAAGCTGAGCAGCCAAGGTACATTGACGTGAGCGGTGTTGATCGCATTGAGGTTGGCGGTGGCCTCTTCGGGCGTCTGCCCGCCGGAGAGAAAATTGATGCTGGGCACCGCGGCGGGAACGGTGCGGCGCAGCACACGCAGCGTGCGTTTGGCCACTTCGTCCGGGCTGGCCTTGGGTGGATGGCCCTTGCCCGCCACCACCATGCTGGGCTTGAGCAGCATGGCCTCCAACTGCACGCGGTGGCGCTTGAGGGCGGCAAAGACTTCGTTCTGCGCGGCCTCGGTCACTTCCTCGCAGCGTTCGATGGTATGGTCGCCGTCGATCAGCACCTCGGGTTCGACTATGGGCACAATCCCATAGCTCTGGCAGATCGCGGCATAGCGGGCGAGCACTTCGGCATTGGCAGTAATGCCCAGCAGGGTGGGATTGGCCGGGGTGATGGGATAGACCTCGCGCCATTTGGCGAAGCGCGCGCCCTGCTCCTTGTAGCCCTTGAGGCGTTCGCCCAGGCCGTCCAACCCCTGGGTGATTTTGTCGCCGGGGGCATTGGCGAGATCTATGGTGCCCTTGTCTACCTTGATGCCGGGGACGATGCCCTGGCGCTGGGCGATCTCCGCCAGCCTTAACCCATTGGAAGCACTCTGGCCGAGAGTCTCTTCATATAGGATGACGCCGCTGATGAATTCGCCGATGCCCGTCGTGCTCAGCAGCAGCTCGCGATAACTGCGCCGGCTTGCCTCCGTGCACTCGATTCCCACGGCTTGAAACCGTTTGGTAATGGTCGGGGTGCTCTCATCCGCGGCCAGGATGCCGCGGCCGCGCCGCACCAGGCTGTCGATAGTCTCTTGCAGCTCAGTCTGTATGCTCATGTGATCTCCTCCTGCGACGACCGGTCGAAAAAAGGCCCTGATTCAAGGTAGTCAGCTTTCCCCTGGCCTGCAATTCTTAAGCCTTGGAACCCGGACAGACATTCGAATGCTGCAGCCAATGGCCTCAGGGCCGATGGCGGTTTTCCCCCTGCGCCAGGCCGCCCGCGATCATATGGGCCACGCGCAGAGGTTCCGGCAGCTTGCCATGGAGCTGCGTACTTGCGATCAGACGGGCAGCCTCAGCCGGCCCGATGCCGGCGCGCTGCACATAGACGCCGGCCATCTTCTCCATGGGACCGGCGGCTTCGATCAATCGCCATTTGCGCGCCCCGCCCGGAACGTGATCGAGCAAGGCGCGGCGTATGCTCTCCAGCGCCGGCGGGTGACGGGTGACGGTAAGCACCGGCAGTCCGACGCGTTGCTGCAAAGCGTGGATGTCCACTACGTTGAAGCCGCCCAGGGTGATGCCCTGCAGCAATACGGCCTGCAAGTGCGTGCGGTGGCGTGAGGCAAGAATGCGCTCGGCAAGCACGCGCGTAGCGTTGACGCCATCACGCCAGACCTGGCCGGTTAGCACCCCTTCCAGCCTGGCGCCAGCAAACACTGCCCCCACCACCAGGACTTGGCCGCGATGGCTGCGTTCGAACGGCGCATCGTCGATGCCGATGACGTGGGAGATGCGCCTTGCCATAGTGGAACCCGGACGTCAGCAGGAAGCGACTACCTGCAGTATTCCCGCCCCGTAAGCTTCCAGCTTCTTCGCTCCAATGCCGGGGATGCCGGCCAGTTCGCCGAGGGTGGCCGGCTTTTGCGCGGCGATTTGCCTGAGGGTGCTGTCGTGAAAAATGACGTAGGCAGGGACGTTGTGCTGCTCGGCGGCTGCCCGCCGCCAAGCCCGCAGGGCGTCGAACAAGGGCGTATCTTCACCGGCTTCAGCGGCACGGGCCTTGCGCGCGACCTTGGTCGGCCTGCTCGCTTCGCGGAAAAATACCGTTTCCTCGCCGCGCAGTACCGGCCGGCTGCCGGCCGTGAACTGCAGCGCCCCGTAGGCGTCGTGATCCACCGCGAGGCGGCCCTGCGCGAGCAGTTGGCGGAACACCGCGCGCCAGCGCTTTTCGTCCAGTTCGCCGCCGATGCCGAAGACGCTCAATTTGTCGTGCCGCCACTGGCTCACCTTGTCGGTCGGCTTGCCCAGCAGCACATCGATGACATGGCCTGCACCAAAACGCTGGCCGGTACGGTACACGGCGGAGAGCGCCTTCTTCGCCGCCTCGCTGCCATCCCACAGCGTGGGCGGCTCCAAACAGGTGTCGCAATTGCCGCATGGCTGCGCGGCTTCGCCGAAATAATTGAGCAGGGCCACGCGTCGGCAGCTTGCGGTTTCCACCAGGCCCAGCAAGGCATCGAGCTTGGCGGAGGCCACGCGCTTGTAGGCGTCCCCGGCCTCGGATTCGTCTATGAAGCGGCGTTGCGCGACCACATCCGCCATGCCCCAGACCATCCAGGCCTCGGCAGGCAGCCCGTCGCGCCCGGCCCGCCCCGTTTCCTGGTAATAGCCCTCGATGGAGCGCGGCAAGTCAAGGTGGGCGACGAAGCGTACGTCCGGCTTGTCGATGCCCATGCCGAAGGCGATGGTCGCCACCATGATCAAGCCCTCCTCGCGCAGAAAGCGCTCCTGGTTGCGCTCGCGCACCCGGCTCTCCAGGCCCGCGTGGTAAGCCAGGGCCGGATAGCCTTCCCGCTGCAGCCAGGCGGCCGTCTCCTCCACCTTGCGGCGCGAGCCGCAATAGATGATGCCTGCCTGATGCTCACGGCCGTCGCGCAGAAAGGCCAGCAACTGGCGGCGGCCGTCCTGCTTCTCGGCGATGCGATAGCGGATGTTGGGGCGGTCGAAGCTGGCCACGAACAACTGCGCTTCGGCCAGGTTCAGGCGCGCACGGATTTCCTCGCGCGTAACGGCGTCGGCCGTGGCGGTAA
This sequence comes from Pseudomonadota bacterium, assembly GCA_021849595.1. Taxonomy (GTDB): domain Bacteria; phylum Pseudomonadota; class Gammaproteobacteria; order Burkholderiales; family Thiobacillaceae; genus JAJXXS01. The sequence continues at coordinate 4,997 of JAJZSR010000090.1, forward strand.
GCGCGATGCGCGGTACCTGCGGAAAGCGCTCGTGCAACTGCGACAGCCCGAGATACTCCGGGCGAAAATCATGGCCCCACTGCGAAACGCAATGCGCCTCGTCGATGGCAAACAAGGCCACGCGCACCTGCGCCAGGAGTTGGAGAAAGCGCGGGGTTAGCAGGCGCTCGGGAGCGACGTAGAGCAATTTCAGCCGACCGGCGACGAAGTCCGCCTCCACCTCGGCGGCGCCCCGGGGGCTCAGGCTGGAATTGAGAAAGGCCGCGGCGATGCCCAGTTCGCGCAGCGCCGCCACCTGGTCCTGCATGAGCGCAATGAGGGGCGAAACCACCACGCCGCAGCCCTCACGCAGCAGCGCCGGAATCTGGTAGCACAGCGATTTGCCGCCGCCCGTGGGCATGAGCACCATGGCGTCGCCGCCGCCGGCGAGCATCTCGATGATCTCGGCTTGCCGGCCCCTAAACGCGGGGTAGCCGAAAACGCGGTTGAGCAGGCCTAAGGCAGTGTCGGGCATGAAAACGGCTGGCGGGAAATGTGTCACGTTGGCTATAATTGTGTCACGTTTTGCCGCAAGAGGCGCCCGATGAAAACCATGACCATACGCGAAGCACGCGAAGGCTTGTCGCACCCCGAACAGATGTTCGCCGATGCCGACGAAGTGCTGGTGGTGAAGCATGGCGAGCCGGTGGCGCGGATTTTGCCGGTGACACCTGCCGCGCCCGCGCGCAAACTGCCCTCGCTCAAGTGGCTGCGCGACCAGTCGCCTTTTCAGGAAATCCCCAGCGAGGTGCTGATACGCGAAGATCGGGACGCGCGTGGTTGAGGTTTATCTCGACACCAGCGCCCTCATCAAGCTGTACGTCGCGGAGGCGTTTTCCACCGAGGTGGAACAGTTCGTCGCCGAGGTCGATAGGATCGTCATCAGCCGCCTGGGCATGCTGGAATGGCACTGCGCGATGGCGCGCCGCTTGCGCGCCGGGCACTTCACCGAGGACTATCTGAACCTGGCGCGCACCGAATTTACGCGCCACCTGGCCGAGAATTATTTCCGCATCGTGCCCTACGACGACACCCTGTTGAGCGACGCGCTGCGCGTGCTCGACAGTGTGAATCCGGTGCCCTTGCGCACGCTTGATGCGATCCACCTGACCGCCGCACGCAATGCCGGTGTCACACGCATCGCCACCGCCGACCGCATCATGAGCGAGGCCGCAAGCAAGCTCGCCCTCGCAACCGACACTTTTTTCGTATAACCAGCCCATCATGACCGCCGAAACTTCTGTACCGCAACTCGACCACAACCAGATCATGGCCGAGCGCCGCGCCAAGCTCGCCGCAATGCGCGCCGCCGGCGCCGCCTTCCCCAACGATTTCGAGCGCCGCGACTATGCCGACCGAATTCACGCCGCCCACGGCGACAAGACCAAGGAAGCGCTGGAAGCCGCGCCGGTAAGCGTGGCCTTCGCCGGGCGCATGATGCTCAAGCGCGTCATGGGCAAGGCCAGCTTCGCCACCCTGCAGGACATGGGCGGACGTTTGCAGATTTATGTGGCCAGGGATGGGGTGGGCGAGGCGGCCTACGAGCAATTCAAGCACTGGGATCTGGGCGACATCGTGGGCGCCCAGGGCACGTTGTTCAAGACCAAGACGGGCGAGCTGACGGTTCATGTCAGCGCGGTGCGCCTGCTGAGCAAGTCCTTGCGTCCGTTACCGGAAAAATTCCACGGCCTCACCGACCAGGAGCAAAAGTATCGCAGCCGCTATCTAGACCTCATCACCAATGACGAGGCGCGCCGCGTGTTCATTGCCCGCTCCCGCATCATCCAGGGCATCCGCGAGTTCATGACCGGCCACGGCTTTCTGGAAGTCGAGACGCCCATGATGCACCCCATCCCCGGGGGCGCCGCGGCCAAACCCTTCATCACCCACCACAACGCCCTGGACATGGACCTCTACCTGCGCATCGCACCCGAGCTTTATCTCAAGCGCCTGGTGGTAGGCGGCTTCGAGAAGGTATTCGAGATCAACCGCAATTTCCGCAACGAGGGCCTCTCCACCCGGCACAATCCCGAGTTCACCATGATGGAATTCTACGAGGCCTATCGGGAGTACCGTTACCTCATGGATTTCACCGAATCCCTGGTGCGCACAGTGGCAACCCAGGTCTGCGGCGGCACCCGTATCAGCTATCAGGGCAAGGAGGTGGACCTCGGCCAGCCGTTCGACCGGCTTACCATCGTCGGCGCCATCCGTAAATACCATCCGCAGTTCACCGAGGAACAGTTGGGCAGCCGGGCTTGGCTGATCGAGCAGTTCGAGGAAAGAAAGGCCAAGTACAAGCCGCACGACGGCCTGGGCGGCCTGCAGTTGTCCTTCTTCGAGGAAACCACCGAACACCTGCTGGTGCAGCCCACCTTCATCATCGACTATCCGGCGGAAGTCTCGCCGCTGGCGCGCCGCTCCGACCACCGCCCGGAAATCACCGAGCGCTTCGAACTGTTCATCACCGGGCGCGAAATGGCCAACGGCTTCTCCGAGCTGAACGACCCGGAGGATCAGGCCGAGCGTTTCATGGACCAGGCTCGGCAAAAGGAGGCGGGAGACGAAGAGGCTATGCATTACGATGCCGACTACATCCGTGCGCTGGAGTACGGCCTGCCACCCACGGGCGGCTGCGGCATCGGCATCGACCGGCTGGTGATGCTGCTCACCGACAGCCCCAGCATCCGCGACGTCATCCTGTTTCCGCACTTACGGCGCGAGGAGCAGCCGCGGGAAAGCTGAGGCGCCAAGCTGGCAATACCCGGGCCGCTGGCTATCATGGCGATATAGATTAGAGGGACCCTGGCCATGATATTTCGCGATCGGGCGCACGCCGCCCAACTTCTCGCCAAGGAGCTGGGGGCTTATCGCGGCAAGAACCCCTTGGTGCTCGCCATCCCGCGGGGCGCGCTGCCCATGGCCAAGATTCTGGCCGACGAACTGGGCGGCGAATTGGACGTGGTACTGGTACGCAAACTGGGTGCACCGGGCAACCCGGAACTGGCCATCGGCTCCGTGGACGAAACCGGCCACGTGTCCATTGCCGAATACGCCAAGAACTATGGCGTCAGCGAGCAGTACATCGCCGCGGAAGCCGCTGAACAACAGCAGGTATTGCGCAGCCGCCGCGCCGCCTACACGCCGGTGCATCCCCCCACCGACCCCGCCGGACGGGTGGTCATCGTCGTGGACGACGGCATCGCCACGGGCTCGACCATGATCGCGGCCCTGCACGGCCTGCGCGCCAAACATCCCGCCAAGCTGGTCGTTGCCACTGCAGTCTGCGCCCCCGATACGCTGGCGCGCATCGAGCGCGATGCCGACGACGTGGTATGCCTGGACGCCCCCGCCAATTTCTACGCGGTGGGCCAGTTCTTCGAGGACTTTGCCCAGGTATCCGACGCCGAGGTCATCGCCATCCTGGGCAAAGCCGGCAGAAAGCCGGCGCCCGAGCCACCCGGGTAAGGCGGCTTCTTCAGGGACGCTTCACAGCGGACTTCAGGTGATCCTTGAACCAGCCGGCTGCCAGGTGCGCCGCCTGCTCCAGCGTGCCTGCTTCTTCGAACAGATGGGTGGCTCCCGGCACGATGGCCAAGCGTTTTTCCGTTTCCAACAAGGCATAGGCCCGGCGGTTGAGTTGCAGCACTTCCACGTCCAGTTCGCCGACGATCAACAGCGTGGGCGCGCGCACCCGATCCAGCACCGGTTCCGCCAGATCAGGCCGTCCGCCGCGCGACACCACGGCGGCGATCACCGAGCCCAATTCGGCTGCCGCACCCAAGGCGGCAGCCGCCCCGGTACTGGCGCCGAAATAGCCGATAGCCAGTTTGGTGGCTTCCGGGCGCGCCTGAACCCAGCGGGTGACGGCCGCCAGCCGCTGGGTAAGCAGGCCGATGTCGAAGCGCGCGCTGTAATCCAGATCCTCCTCGGCCGTCAGGAGGTCGAACAAAAACGTCCCCATGCCGGCATCTTGCAGCACGCGCGCCACATAGTTGTTGCGCGGACTGTGGCGGCTGCTACCGCTGCCATGGGCGAACAGCACCAGGCCACTTGCACCGGCCGGAATGGCGAGCGCCCCCTCCAGACTCACGCCCCCCACGGGAGCAAGAACTTCCTGCACGCTGCCTCCGCCCATGATCCCCTCGCCCGAAACGAACCGCCGCCCCACGTTTAGGGACGGCTTATTTTTCAGTCTAGGCCAGAATTTCCAGCACGCGTTTCAAGAGCGCCTCCCTGTCCCGCTCGGATGCGCGCGCCAACGCCCCTTGCCAGAGAGGAAAGACCTGCGCTTCCTCGCGCTGCTCGTGCTTGGCCAGATAGCCGGCGAGGATGGCGAGCAGCGCACCGAGGGTGTCCGCGTCGCGCTCCTCCTCGGCGAAGCCGGCCGCGATCATGCGCGCCTGGTCGAGGATTTCGCCATGTTCCCGCACCATCTCCGCCACGGGATTCGCGCCCGCGGCACGCGGCGGGGCGGGAATGGCAGCCGCGAGGACATCGTTCTCCACTCTGAAGTGCTTGTCGATGCCGGCCACGAAGGCGGCGAGGCTGGCCTCGGCCGCTTCCATTTGGCCGGCGTCGGTCAGGTGGATAGCTTGTGCGAACAGTTTGTCCAGCCGCCGGTGGTCACGCAGCAGCGCGTCCGGCACGTCGCGCGGCGGCACGTCTTCGGTACGGCGCACGCGGGCCATCCAGACACCGTCTTGCCTCTCCAACTGCCAGCGCAGGCCATCGCGCAACTGCAGATTGACGCTCTTGAGCGCCAGCTCCGGGTTGTCCGAGCAATGCACACGCGCCTCCTCGCCGGGCGGCAGGTCTTTCAATGCCTCGTACACGGCTGCGGCCAAGCGCGAGTCGGTCAGGGCGGTCAAATCCAGATCCATAGGCCCTCCTGCGTCCGCCTCAGCGGCGTTGCCGGGTGGCCATGCGGCGCAGGATTTCCTGTGCCGCCCGCTCGGCCTCGCGCAGCGGCGGGTAAGTCCAGGTATCCAATTGTCCGCGAAACGCCCGCGTATAACCCCCTTCCCGCATGGCATCGTGGAAACGCGAAAACTTGGCCGATCCCCCGGGCAACTCCAGCACTTGCACGGGCTTTCCCGTATAGCAAGCTTCCGACACCATGTTGACGGAATCCGCCGTCACCATGATGTGGTCTGCCAGGGCGAGCAGGCCGAAATA
>JAJZSR010000002.1 GCA_021849595.1 Pseudomonadota bacterium
AGATGACCAACATCCTCAAGGACGTCTGGGAAGACCGGCGCCGGGGCGCCTGCTGGCTGCCGCGCGACGTCTTCCTGGCCCAGGGCTGTGATCTGAGCCGGCTGGAACCGGGACGCGACAACCCGGGCTTCGCCCAGGGCATCGACAAGCTGATCGCCGACGCCCGCGCCTGCCTGAAAGACGCCCTGGACTACACCCTGCTGATTCCGCGCGAGGAAGAAGGCATACGCAATTTCTGCCTGTGGGCCGCGGGCATGGCCATGCTCACCTTGCGCAAGCTGCACCGGCACCTCGATTTCACCGAGGGGCGGCAGGTCAAGATCACCCGCCGCAGCGTTGCGGCGACCATACGCGTGAGCCGTTTCGCAGCGCAACGCGACTGGCTGCTGCGCCAGTTGTTCTTGGCCCTGGGCATAGGCCTGCCGCGCAGCGAGCGGCGCGCCGCCTGCGTGCGGCCGGCGACACCCGATGCGTGAAGCCATGTCCGAGCAACCGCTGGGCATGCCGCTAACCACGGATGCGCCGCTGGATGCGGCCATCGAACAGGCGCGCGCCGCCTTGCTCGGGCGCCGGCATGCCGACGGCCACTGGTGCTTCGAATTCGAGGCCGATTGCACCATCCCGGCCGAATACATCCTCATGATGCATTTCATGGATGAGATCGACGGCGCGCTGCAGGCCAAGCTGGCCCGCTACCTCCGCGAGCGCCAGAACGCCGATGGCGGCTGGCCCCTGTACTGGGGCGGGCAGACCGACGTCAGTTGCGCGGTGAAGGCCTACTACGCGCTCAAGCTGGCGGGCGACGACCCCGCGGCGCCGCATATGCGCCGCGCCCGCCAGGCGATCCTGGAATGCGGCGGCGCGGAACGCTCCAACGTCTTCACGCGCATCACGCTCGCCTACTTCGGCCAACTGCCCTGGCGCGCGGTGCCCTTCATACCCGCGGAAATCATGCTGCTGCCGCGCTGGTTTTTCTTCCACATTTATAAAGTATCTTCCTGGGCGCGCACGGTGATGGTGCCGTTGTTCGTGCTGTGCACGCTCAAGGCGCGCGCGGCCAACCCCAGCGGCATCGGCATCCGCGAACTGTTCCATGGGGATCCTCAGCAGATCAAGGACTACATGCGCGCCAGCGGCGCGACACTTTGGGGCCGGATATTCCTGCTCCTGGACAGCCTGGGCCGCGGCATCGAACCGCTGATTCCCGCCGCCCTGCGCCGGCGCGCCATCCGTGCGGCGGAGCAATGGTTCACCGCGCGCCTGAACGGCGAAGACGGCATCAACGGCATCTTCCCGGCCATGGTCAACGCCTACCAGGCACTGGCGCTGCTGGGCTATGCGCCGGATCATCCTTATCGGCGCCAGGCCGGCGCGGCCCTGCGGCGCCTAGTGATAGAGCGCCCCGAGGACGCCTACTGCCAGCCCTGCGTCTCACCCACTTGGGACACGGCGCTGGCCATCCACGCTCTGCGCGAAAGCGAACCACCCAGCCCGGAAATGCACAGCGCGGTGGACTGGCTCATGCAGCGCCAGATCACGGAAGCGGCGGGTGACTGGCAGGTCAACCACCGCGGCGTGCGCGGCGGCGGCTGGGCCTTTCAATACCACAACGACTATTACCCCGACCTGGACGACACGGCCGCGGTGGCATGGGCCATCGCGCGCGTGGCCGGGCCCCGGCAGCGCGCCGCCCTGGAACGCGCCGCGGACTGGCTGGTGGCCATGCAATCAAAAAACGGCGGCTTCGGCGCCTACGATGCCGACAACACCCATCATTACCTCAACGAGATACCCTTCGCCGACCACAAAGCCCTGCTGGATCCGCCGACCGCCGACGTAACCGCCCGCGTGGTCGCTTTCCTGGCCCATTTGGACCGCCCGCAGGATCACCCGGCGCTGGAGCGCGCCGTGCAGTTTCTCCTGCGTGAGCAGGAAAGCAACGGCGCCTGGTTCGGGCGCTGGGGCACCAACTATGTCTATGGCACCTGGTCGGTGCTCGTGGCCCTCGAACTGCTGGGCGACGCCCAGCCGCGGGAGGCGACGGAGCGCGCCGCGGCCTGGCTGATGTCCGTGCAGCAGGCCGACGGCGGCTGGGGCGAAACCAATGACAGCTATCTCGATCCTGCTCTCGCCGGCCGCGGCCAGCCTTCCACCGCCGCGCACACAGCCTGGGCCTGCCTGGGCCTGATGGCCGCCGGCCAGGGACATAACCCGGCGGTACGGCGCGGCATAAGCTGGCTGATGGAACATCAGGAGGACGGCTGCTGGCGCGATCCCTATTTCAACGCCCCGGGCTTTCCGCGCGTGTTCTATCTCATCTACCACGGCTATCGCTGCTATTTCCCGCTCTGGGCGCTGGCGCGCTACCGGCGCATGATGGAAACGGCCGGCGCGTGAGAGTTGGCATGGTGGTGGCCCTGCAAAACGAAGCCCGGACCTTGCTGCCGCGCGGTGACTTGCTCCGGAGCGCAACCGTGGCAATCGGTACTTCCCTCGCCCTGCGCCTTTGCGGTATGGGGCCGGAAAAGGCGGCCGAAGCGGCGCGTGCCCTGCTGGCGGACGGAGCTACCGCCTTGGTGAGCTACGGCCTGGCGGGCGCGCTGGCACCCGAGTTGGCGCCGGGCACCCTGCTGCTGCCCGAGCGCGTTGCCTTCCGGGGAGAGGATCGTGTCGTGGACTTGTCCTGGAGGCAGCGCATCGAGCAGCGCCTCTCGCCCCGCCCCTCGGGGGGACTGCTGCTGACTTTACCCCAACCGCTCGCCACGGCCGCGGACAAGGCGCGGATGCACCGTGAAACGGGGGCCGACGCCGTCGATATGGAGAGCGGCGCGGTACTGGAAGTGGCCGCTGCGGCGGGCGTGCCCGGCCTGGTACTGCGTGCGGTGGTGGACGGTGCCGCCACCTCTCTGCCGCAGGCGGCGGTGGCCGGCGTCGATGCCTACGGTCGGCCGCGTGCCGCTCCCCTGCTGCGCGCTTTGCTGCGCCGGCCCCGGGAAATCGGGGACTTGCTGCGCCTGGGTGGTGATCTGCGGCTGGCGCTGAACAGCCTCAAGCGCGCCTGGTCGCAACTGGGCACGGAAGGGCTGGCGACGTGAAGGCCTTGCTCACCGGGGCCTCGGGATTCGTGGGCGCGGCGGTGCAGCGGCGGTTGCTCGCCCAAGGCGTCGAGTTGCGCGTTCTGGTGCGCCCGGGCACCGACACGAGCGCCTGGCGGCAGACAGATATCGAAGTCGTGACGGGCGATCTCAGGGATGCCTCCAGTCTGCGGCGGGCCGTGTCCGGCTGCCAGGCCCTTTTCCATGTGGCAGCGGACTATCGCCTGTGGGTGCCCGATCCCGCTGCCATGTATGCCAGCAACGTGGACGGCACCGTGGCGCTCATGCGCGCGGCCCTGGACGCGGGACTGGAGCGCATCGTCTATACCAGCAGCGTGGCGGTACTGGGGAAGCGCTCCGACGGCCAGCCGGCCGACGAGGAAATACCGTCCAGCCTGGCGGACATGGTGGGGCATTACAAGCGCTCCAAGTTCCTGGCCGAGGAAGCGGTGCGCGCGCTGTGCCGCGAAGCGGGGCTGCCGGCGGTCATCGTCAATCCCTCCACGCCCATAGGCCCGGGAGACATCAAGCCGACGCCCACCGGGCGCATGGTGCGCGACGCCGCCGCGGGCCGCATGCCGGCTTATGTGGACACCGGCCTGAACATCGTGCACGTGGACGATGTGGCCCAAGGCCACTGGCTGGCCTTCCAGCGCGGCAGGATCGGCGAGCGCTACATTCTGGGCGGCGAGAATCTGCCGCTCAAGATGATCCTCGGGCGCATCGCGCAAATCGCCGGCTGCGCCCCGCCGCGCCTGCGCCTGCCGCGTCGCGCGCTCTATCCCCTGGCGGCCGGCGCCGAAGCCTGGGCGCGTCTGCGCGGCGGGCTGCCGCGGGTGACCCTGGACGAGCTGCGCATGAGCGCCGGGAAAATGTATTTCAATTCCGTCAAGGCGGAGCGTGAACTGGGCTACGTCCACCGTCCGGCGCAGGAGGCCTTTGTCGACGCGGTGCGCTGGTTTCAGTGCGGCGGCTCACTCAGCGGCGCGTTAGAGGGCCAGGCATGATTTCGGCAACCGAACTGTTGCCGCTGTTGATCTGGCCGTCCCTGGTGTACGAAAGCGCAGCCATCGCGGCGCTCTTGCGCTGGCCGCAGCGCCCTGTGAACGCGGCGTCTTACGCGCCCCCGGTCACTCTCCTCAAGCCCCTGCACGGCGAGGAGCCGGAACTCTACGAGAACCTGCACAGCTTCGTGTGCCAGCGCTATCCCGCCTTCCAGATCGTCTTCGGCGTGCACCATGCGAGTGATCCCGCCGTGGCGGTGGTGCGCCGCTTGCAGGACGAATTCCCGCAACTGGACCTGCATCTGGTGATCGACGAGCACAACATCGGAGCGAACCGCAAGGTGGGCAATCTGCACAACATGCTGAGCAGCGCCCGGCATGACATCCTGGTGTTGAGCGATGCCGACGTGCGCGTGGCACCGGATTATCTGCGCGACGTGGTGGCTCCTTTGGCGGACTCCTCGGTGGGCGTGGTGACTTGTTTGTACCGCGGCGTGCCCGACCGGGGCATAGGTTCCCGCCTGCTGGCCCAGCAGATCAACGAGGGCTTCGCGCCATCGGTCCTGGTGGCGCAACGGCTCGGGCCAAACACCTTCTGCGGCGGCGCGACCCTGGCCCTGCGGCGCGCCACGCTCGATGCCATAGGCGGTTTTGCCGCCCTGGCCGACCACTTGGCGGACGACTATCTGCTGGGAGCGCGCGCGCGCGCGCACGGATTGCGTACCGTGTTGTCGCACCACCTCGTGGACACGCGAGTACACGAGGACAGCCTCGCGAGTTGCTATCGCCACGCCCTGCGCTGGTCCCGCACCGTGCGCGCAGTGCAGCCGCTAGGGCACGCTTTTTCATTTTTGACTTACCCCCTGCCCTTGGCGCTGCTGGCAGCGCCGCTGGGCGGCTGGGGCCTGGCCACCCTCGGCCTGGCGCTGGTCCTGCGGGGCGCGCTGCATCTGGTGGCGCAGCGCGCCTGGAAAGGCGTGACGCGCGCAGCGGACTGGACTTTCCTGGCGGCGGATTTCCTGGGCCTCGCCATCTGGCTGCACGCGCTGTTGGGCAGACAGGTGCATTGGCGGCAGGAGCATTTCTCCGTCCGCGCAGATGGGCGGATGGAAAAAACACATGGAGCATTGCGATGAAAACCCTCTTTTTGCAGGCACCTTCTTTCGACGGTTTTGACGGCGGGGCCGGCGCGCGTTATCAGGCCAAGCGCGAGATTCGTTCTTTCTGGTACCCCACCTGGCTCGCTCAGCCCGCAGCGCTGGTGCAGGACAGCCGTCTGGTGGACGCCCCCGCATCCGGCATCGACCTGGCGGAAACGCTGCGCATCGCGCGCGACTACGAGCTATGCGTGATCCACACCAGCACGCCGTCCTTCCCTTCCGACGTGCGCGTGGCCGAGGCGCTCAAACAAGCCTGCCCAGGCCTGATGATAGGCATGGTGGGGGCCAAAGTCGCAGTGGAGCCCGAGCAATCCCTGCAGGCCTCACCGGCCATCGACTTCGTGGCGCGCGAGGAATTCGACTTCACGCTCAAGGAGGTGGCCGAAGGGCGGCCGCTGGCGGAAGTGGACGGCCTATGCTTTCGGGACCATGACGGTCGCATCGTCCACACGCCTCCGCGCGCCATGATCGAGGACATGGACAGCCTGCCCTTCGTCTCCAAGGTCTATCAGCGCGATCTACGCGTGGAGGACTATTTCATCGGCTATCTCAAGCACCCCTATGTGTCCCTCTACACGGGGCGCGGCTGCCATTCGCGCTGTACCTTCTGCCTGTGGCCGCAAACCGTGGGGGGGCATCGCTACCGCGTGCGCAGCCCGGAGCACGTGCTGGAAGAGGTGAAATATATTCAGCAGGTCTTCCCGCAGGTGCAGGAAATTTTCTTCGACGATGACACCTTCACCGACAACCGTCCGCGCGCCGAAGCCATTGCACGCGGACTGGGTGCGCTGGGCGTGACCTGGTCGTGCAACGCCAAGGCCAACGTGCCCTACGACACGCTCAAAGTGCTGAAAGACAACGGCCTGCGCCTGCTGCTGGTGGGCTATGAGGCGGGCAACCAGCAGATCCTCAACAACATCAAGAAAGGACTGAAGGTGGAAAAGGCGCGCGAGTTCACGCGCAACTGCCACAAGCTAGGCATCGCCATCCACGGCACCTTCATCCTCGGTCTGCCGGGCGAAACCAAGGAAACCATCGAGGAAACCATACGCTTCGCCAAGGAGATCAACCCCCACACCATACAGGTCTCCATCGCCGCGCCTTATCCCGGTACCTATCTCTACGAACAGGCCCAAAAAGAGGGTTGGCTGAGCACGGAGAGCCAGGATCATCTAGTGAACGACCGCGGTATACAGATCAGCCCGCTGAGCTATCCGCATCTGGGCGCCACCGAAATCTTCGATTCCGTGGAAACCTTCTACAAGCGCTTTTATTTTCGCGCCGGCAAGATCGCCGAGATCACCGGCGAAATGCTGCGCAGCACGCAAATGATGAAGAGGCGCCTGCGCGAAGGAGTGGAATTCATGCGCTTCCTGCGCCAGCGCCACAATTGAGCGCGGACGCAGCGGAACACACGCCCGCGAAGCGCCTGATCGTCACCGCCGATGATTTTGGCCTGGACGACGCGGTCAACGAGGCGGTGGAACGCGCCTACCGCGACGGCATACTGACCACCGCCAGCCTGATGGTCGGTGCGCCGGCCGCTGCCGATGCGGTGGCGCGCGCGCGGCGGCTGCCGGGCCTGCGCGTCGGTTTGCATGTCACCCTGGTGGACGGACGCTGCATGCTGCCGCCGCGCGACCTCCCCGACCTGGTGACCCCTGGGGGCGAATTCCGTGCCGGCCAATTCGGCCCGGGCGTGCGCTTCTTCTTTCTGCCGCGCGTGCGGCGCCAGTTGGCATCTGAAATCCGCGCCCAGTTCGACGCTTTTCGTGCCACGGGCCTGGCCCTGGATCATGTGAACGCCCACAAGCACATGCACGTGCATCCCACCGTTCTAGCCCTGATCCTGGACATCGGCCGCGAACACGGCCTGCGCTGCGTGCGGCTGCCCTACGAGCCGTGGCGGACCGCGCGGTGCCTGAAGGGAGGCGTCGCCGGACGGCTTGCCTGGTCGGCTTTTCTCTTGCCCTGGCTGGCCCTGCTGCGCCGGCGCCTGCGCCGTGCCGGCATCTGCCACAACGATTACCTCTTCGGGCTCGCTCACAGCGGCGCTTGGGATGAGGCAAGGCTGCTGCAACTGCTGCGCTGTCTGCCCGACGGCGTGAGCGAGCTTTATTTCCATCCCGCGGCGGCGCGCACGGCCGAGCTCATGCGTCGCATGCCCGGCTATCGCCATGAAGATGAACTGGCCGCGCTTTTGAGCCCAGCCGTCAGGAGGGTTCTGGACGACCCACGCTACCGGAGGATGAGTTTCAGTGAACTCCATTTGGCAGCGGGTTGACCTGCGCCTGCGATCGCTGGGGCACCGCTACATGAAGGGTCTGCTGTGGCTGGTGGAGCACTCGCACAGCCATGCCCGTTCCGTGTTCATGGTCGCCCTGGCCCTGCTGCTCGCGGCTTCGTATTACGGCGCCACGCACTTCAGCATGGACACCGACACCAGCGGTATCCTGTCGCGCGACCTGCCCTTCCAGCGTTTAGAGCATGACTACCACCGGGCGTTCCCGCAGACCCGGAACACCCTCGTGGTAGTCATCGACGGCGATACTTCCGCGCTGGCCGCGAGCGCGCTGGATCGGCTGGAGGCGTGGGTGCGCGCGCATCCCGAGCAGTTCACCGGGGTTTATGCGCCGGGCGGAGGCGAATTCTTCCAGCGCAATGGCCTGTTGTTCCTCGACACGCCGCAGTTGCAGCAGCTCGCCGACCGCATCGTCGCCGCCCAGCCGCTGATCGCCAGCCTGGCGCGGGATGCCAGCCTGAAAGGGCTCATCAATCTCCTGGATACCGCGATACAGCAAAGGCTCAGCGGCGGGCAGCAGATGGCAGGGCTCGCGCCCCTGCTGGACCAAATGACCCAGGCCGTGCAGGCACAGAGGGAGGGACGCGCTTACGAGGTGCGTTGGGGGGCCTTGATGTCCGGGAGGAAGGCGTCCGCTTCTGAGCGCCAACGCTTTCTCATCCTCAATCCCGTGCTGGATCACAGCTCCCTGGAACCCGCGGCCGTTCCGATCCGGGCCCTGCGCGCCGCACTCGGCAAGCTGGGCCTGGATGCGGCTCACGGCGTCCATGTCGGCCTGACCGGCGACGCGCTGCTGGATTCCGAGCAAATCAAGACGGTCTCGGAGGGGGCGGGTTTGGCTCTAGGGCTTACCCTGGGACTGGAGTTGCTGCTTTTGGCCATCGCCCTGCGTTCGGCACGCCTGGTGGTCGCAGTGCTGGCGAGCCTGCTCACCGGCATGGTTCTGACCACAGCCCTGGCGCTCGCCTTCATCGGGCCGTTCAACCTGCTTTCCGTGGCATTTGCCGTGCTCTTCATCGGACTGGGTGTGGATTTCGGCATCCAGTTCTGCCTGCGCTACAAGGAGGAAACCTACAACGGCGCCCCGCACCCGGTCGCCCTGCGGCGCGTGGCGGCGGGGATGGGCGGCGCGTTGAGCCTGGCCGCGACGGCTGCGGCCATCAGCTTTTTTTCCTTCGTCCCTACCCGCTATGCCGGCATGGTGGACTTAGGCCTGATCTCGGGCATCAGCATGTTCGTCGCGCTGCTGACGACGCTCACCCTGCTGCCGGCGCTGCTGACCCTCTGGCCGCCGCGCTCGACGGACACGGCGCAGTCGGTACTGAATGTGAAAGGCGGGGTGGTGATGGAGCGCCATCCCATCCACCGCTATGGCCGCTGGATCGTCGGGGGTGCTCTGCTGCTGTGCCTGGGTGCGATTCCGCTGATCGCCCAGGTGCGCTTCGACTTCGATCCCCTGAACATGATCAACCCGCACTCCGAAGGGGTGCGGGTATTCCGCAAGCTGCTGCAGAATCAACAGACCTCGCCCTACCGGATCGAAGTCGTCGCACCCGATCTGGCCTCGGCCAAACAAACCGCGGCCCGGCTCCAGCAGTTGCCCGAGGTCTCCCAAGCCCTGACCCTGGCAAGCTTCATCCCCTCCCAACAGGACGAAAAACTGGCCATCCTGCAGAATCTCCAGCTTCTGGTGCCGCCTTTCTCGCTGCACGTCGCGGCGGTGCCGCCTCTGCCCGGCCCCGACCTGCCTGCGGCCATGGCGCGCTTCGAATCCGGCCTGCACGACCTGGCGGCGCACGATACCGACGCCGCCGTGCGCCGCAGCGCGGCCTCGCTCTTGGCTGCATTGCAGGGCTTTCATGCTCGCTTCCAGGACAGCGGCCAAAGTCTGGCCCAACTGCAGCGGCGCATCATGGGCGGGCTTCCGGCCGAGCTGAATCGCCTGGCGCTGGCCCTGACGGCGGCGCCGGTCGCGCTCGACAGCCTGCCCCATGATTTGCGCAGCCGCTATGTGGCTGCTGATGGGCAGGCCCGCGTGGAAGTTTTCCCGAAACATGACCTCAGCAAGGCCTCGGCCATGGAGCGATTCGTCTCGGCCGTGCGGGCGGTGGCGCCTCAGGCGGTGGGAGCGCCGGTCATGCTGGTGGACGGCGGCCAGGCCGTGGCAGGCGCGTTCCGCGAAGCCAGCGCCATTGCTTTGACCCTTATCGTGTGCCTGCTGCTGACGGTGCTGCGCCGCTGGGTCGACATGCTGCTGATCATGGTGCCACTGTTGCTGGCGGCCGCCTTCACCGTGGCGATCATGACGCTGTCGGGGTTGCCCTTCAACCTGGGCAACATCATCGTCTTACCCCTGCTCATCGGGCTGGGCGTGGCCTTCGCGATCTATGTGGTGGCGCGCTGGCGCCAGGGCGTGAGCATTTCTCATCTGTTGCAGACCAGCACGCCGGCCGCGGTCTTGTTCAGCGGCCTCACGACCCTGAGCTCCTTCGGCAGCATGGCCATTTCTTCCGATCCGGGCATGGCCAGCCTGGGCAAAACGTTGAGCCTGGCGTTGGTCATGGTGCTGCTGTGCATACTCGTGGTGCTGCCGGCCCTGCTGATGCTGATGACCCCATCGCCCAGGGAAGAAAAGTGAAACGCATCGCCCATCTCGGCATGTATTTCGCCGCCCTGCTGGGCATGATTCTGGCCACGGTGCTGGTGATCAGAGAGGGTGCCGGTGACATCTTCGGCATCCTGCTGACGGCAGGTTGGAGCCTGTTCTGGCTCGTCCCTTTCCATCTCCTGCCCATCGGCCTGGATGTCATCAGTTGGCGGAGGCTGTTGCGCGATGAGCCCCGGGCCGGTTTCCCTTTCCTGCTGTGGGTCGCCGGGGTGCGCGAATCGGTCAACGGCCTGCTGCCCGTCGCCCGGGTCGGCGGCGAACTGGTCGGTGTGGGCCTGCTATCCCGGCGCGGCATCGCCGGAGACGTCGCGGGTGCCAGCATCGTGGTGGAGGTCACCCTGACCCTGGTGAGCCAGTTTCTTTTCACGCTGGCCGGCATCGCCATTCTGGTGCATTACGTGCACGACCAAGCGCTCATCGCCGACACGCTGGTGGGCCTGTTGATCACACTGCCGGCCATCCTGGCGTTCATCATGCTGCAACACCACTGGGGACTGTTTCAGCTCCTGGAGCGCGTGATAAGGGCGATCCTGGGGCGCCACAGCCCATGGGCCGGATCGGGTGCCATGGTGCGCCTGGATGAGGCCGTGCGCCATATCTACCGGCAGCGAGCGACCCTGGGCATCGCCCTGTTCTGGCAACAGGCCGGCTTGTTCATGGGAGCCGTGGAAGTGTGGTTCACCTTCCATCTGCTGCACCATCCCATCTCTCCGGCGATGGCGGTGATGCTGGAAAGCCTGGGCCAGGCCTTGCGCAGCGCGACGTTCATCATGCCGGCGGGGCTGGGTGTGCAGGAAGGCGGCTTCCTGTTGTTCGGCGCGGCGGCTGGCATTTCCCCCGAGGTGGCGCTGGCTTACTCGCTGGCGCGCAGATTCCGGGAACTGGCCTTCGGGATCCCGTTCTTATTGGCGTGGCAAGGCGTGGAAGGGCATAATCTGCATCGCCGCTGGCGCGCAAAAGGGGAGGGACGTGATGCCCTCCCGGGAAGGGGAAAATCATGACCGCAACAGCATTGCGCATAGGCTCGACTCAGCACAGAGACCTGTTCTGCGGTTTTTTTTCCGATACCCACATACAGTTCGATGCGCGCGCCGTCGCCTGGCTGGCGTTGGACGAGGATGCCTACCAGCGTCTGGTGCGCCTGCCTTTCTGGGGCGAAGCCGTGGCCACGGAGAGCGCCACGGCGGGCAGGGTGCAGGCGGCCGCCATGGCCGAAGCCGGCCCTGTGGTGCGGGCCGCCATCGCGATGAATGGCGAGGAAGAACAACGCCATGCCATTTTGTTGCAGAGCCTGGTGCAGCAGCATTACGGCATCGAGTTGCCGCCGCTGCCATCGGCGCCGACGCTCAAGGATCCCCACTGGGAATTTTTCTACATGGGCTATGGCGAGTGCCTGGATTCATTTTTTGCCTTCGGCCTGTTTGCGGTGGCGCGCGACTCGGGATTTTTTCCGCCCGCACTGGTAGAGATATTCGAACCCGTCATGCAGGAAGAGGCGCGCCATATCATCTTTTTCATGAAGTGGCTGGCCTGGCACCGCGCGCGCCTGCCCTGGTGGCAACGCCCCTGGCTGCAATTGCAAATACTTTGGATCATCCTGCTGCAGGCCTGGAGCCGCATCCAGACGGCACGCGGCCTGGGCAATCAGGAAGGGGATAACTTTACCCTGACGGGGCACAAGGAAATCAACGCCGACGTCACCCTGCGCTCGCTACTGGAACGCTGCCTGCATGAAAACGATGTGCGCTTCAGCCGCTATGATGCGCGCCTGCTGCGGCCCGGGCTTGCTCCCGCCGCCGCCCGGCTGCTGCTGAGAGTCCTGCCCAAAGGCAAGGAAGCGACGGCGTGAAGCATACGATGCGCCGCGCGCGCGCCAAGGAGAACACGACCATGAAAAAACTGCCGCTGATTTTTTTGCTGCTCGGAGGATTGCCCCTCGCCTGGACACCCGCCGTCGCCTCGGCAGAACCCGCCCCCCCGCCGCCGAGCGCGGCAACGGCCGCCGCCGCACCCCGACAGGTCATTGAGCAGCTCGACAACGCCTTGCTCACGGCCATGAAAGAGGCGAAAAAACTCGGCTACGCCGGGCGCTATCGCAGCCTGGCGCCTGCGATCGAGCGCGTCTACGACTTTCCCGGCATCGCGGCCCTGGTGCTGGGCAGCCATTGGGCCAAGCTCAGCCCTGCCCAGCAGCGGGAGTTCATCGCCACGTTGCGCGATTACACCATAGCCACCTACGCCGCGCGTTTCGACGGCTATGCCGGCGAGCGCTTCGCCATCAAATCCGTCCAGCCTCTGCCCCCCAGCCGGGTCGTGGTCTCCAGCACTCTCACCGAAACCGATGGCAAGGTGCACACCCTCGACTATCTGCTGCAGCCCGTAGGCGGCGAATGGCGCGTCATCAACGTGGTCGCCGATGGCGTGAGCGACCTTGCCCTGAAACAGGCGGAGTTCACCCATCTTCTGGAGCTCAAGGGCTTTCCGGGCCTGATCGCCGGCTTGAAGGGCTACATCGCGCGCATGGCGCAGAGCGGGGTATGACCGTGGCGCATCGCAGGAATTGGACGACGATACTAGCGCTGGCGGCGACACTGGCCTCCCTGCAGGGTTGCGCGACGACCGGCGGCGAAACCAAACCCGGCCTGCATTCTGCCGATGCGGAAATCTCCGACCCTCTGGAGCCCATGAACCGGAAGATATTCAACTTCAACATGGGGCTCTATGATTACGTGCTCGAACCCGTGGCCAGAGGCTACGAGAAGGTAACGCCTCAATTCCTCCGCACCAGGGTCGCCAATTTTTTCGCCAACGCCGGCTACCCTTACATCATACTCAACGACTTCCTGCAACTGCGGGTGCATCAGGGGCTGTCCGACCTGAGCCGCTTCGTGGGCAACACCATATTCGGCGTCGGCGGGCTCTTCAACTTCGCCGATCGCTTCGACCTGCCGCCGCATGAGAACAACCTGGGGGTGACCTTGGGCGTATGGGGCGTGCCGCAGGGTCCTTACTTGGTATTGCCTTTCTTCGGACCCTCCTCGCTGCGCAGCCTGCCCGGCGTTCCCGCAGAAATCCTGGCCAGCCCGTTTTATTACGTGAACAGCACGCCGGCCCAGTGGAGCATCACCACCTTGGGCGTGGTGAACGAAGGCTACACCGAACGCGGCGCCGTAAAGGTGGTGAAGGAATCCGTGTTCCCCTATTACTTCGCCCGCAGCGCCTGGCTCCAGCATCAGGAGTATTTGATCCGCGGACGGGCCTTGAGCTCGCGCGAGCTTCTGGAGCAGCTTGGCCCTGAGCAGCCGGAGGAGTCGTCACCGGCAGGCGAAAAACCGGCCACCCATTGAAGTGTCGGTGTGACACCGCCGCGGCGGTTTCTGAAGATGGAGCGGGTGAAGGGAATCGAACCCTCGTATGCAGCTTGGGAAGCTGCCGTTCTACCATTGAACTACACCCGCATGGTAGACTTTGTACAAGCCTTGCGCTCGCAAGGCAGGCATCTTACTGGAATTCCCCGCTCCCATGAAGTCATTGAGCCTGACCATCAACGGCGAGCCCCGGTCTTTTCCCGTGCCCTTGACGGTGGCCGGCCTGGTGGAGGCCATGGAACTTGCCGGCAAGCGTGTCGCCATAGAACGCAACGGGGAGATCGTGCCGCGCAGCACCTACCCGGACACCTTGCTCGCCGACGGTGACAAACTGGAAGTCGTCGTCGCGGTGGGCGGCGGCTGAGGCCTGCTCTCGCCTTCGCGGGCGCGCCCATCAACCTTTGTTGCATCTTCGCTTGAGTAAGACATGGAACCTCTGGTCATCGCCGGCAAGGCCTACGCTTCCCGCCTCCTGGTAGGCACGGGCAAGTACAAAGATTTCGACGAAACCCGCCGCGCCGTGGAGGCCTCCGGGGCGGAAATCGTCACTGTTGCCATCCGCCGCACCAACATCGGTCAGGATGCCGGTCAGCCCTCGCTGCTGGAGGCCCTGCCGCCCGCTCGCTACACCTACCTACCCAACACCGCCGGCTGCTACACGGCGGACGAGGCCATCCGCACCCTGCGCCTCGCGCGCGAGCTGCTGGACGGCCATGCGCTGGTGAAGCTGGAGGTGTTAGGCGATGCGCACACCCTCTACCCCAACGTGGTGGAGACGCTCAAGGCCGCCGAGGTGCTGATCAAGGACGGCTTCCAGGTGATGGTCTATACCTCGGACGACCCCATCATCGCCCAGCGCCTGCAAGACCTCGGCTGCGTGGCCGTGATGCCGCTGGCCTCGCTCATCGGCTCGGGCATGGGCATCCTCAATCCCTGGAACCTGCAGATCATGCGCGACCGCATCCGGGTGCCGCTGATCGTGGATGCCGGCGTGGGCACCGCATCGGATGCGGCCATCGCCATGGAGCTGGGCTGCGACGGCGTGCTCATGAACACCGCCATCGCCGGCGCGCAGAATCCCGTGCTGATGGCCGAGGCGATGAAGCTGGCCGTGGGCGCCGGCCGCCGCGCCTACCTGGCCGGTCGCATGGCGAAAAAGATCTACACTGCCAGCCCCAGCTCGCCCACCGGCGGGCTCATCGGCCGCTGAGGGCGGCGACAACCCCCGGAGCCTGTCATCGACACCGCTTCCGCCAGCAACGTGACCCACGCGCGTTTTTCCAGCCGCGCCGTGCGCAGCTTCGTGCTGCGCCAGGGACGCATGTCGCCGGCGCAAACGCGCGCTTATGAAACGCTGCTGCGCCAGTGGGGCGTGGCTTACCAGGCCACCGCGCTGGACCTGGACGCGCTGTTCGGCCGCTGCAGCCCCAAGGTGCTGGAAATCGGCTCCGGCATGGGCGAAACAACCGCTGCCATCGCCCAGGCGCAACCGGAGACGGATTTTCTTGCCGTCGAAGTGCATACGCCCGGCGTGGGCGCCTTGCTCAAGCGCATTGAGGAGCTGTCCCTCGCCAATCTGCGGGTCTGCCAGCACGACGGCAACGAAGTGCTGGAGCACATGATCGCCGACGGCGCGCTCGCCGGCATGCATATCTACTTTCCCGACCCCTGGCACAAGAAGCGCCACCGCAAGCGGCGCTTGGTGCAGCCCGCGTTCGCCGCATTGGCGGCGCGCAAGCTCGCCCCCGGCGGTTATCTGCATTGCGCCACCGACTGGCAGGACTACGCGGAGCAGATGCTGGGGGTGCTCGAAGCCGAGCCATTGCTGGCCAACAGCGCGGCGGATTTTGCGCCCCGCCCGGTCTGGCGTCCGCAGACCAAGTTCGAGGCGCGCGGGCTCAGGCTGGGGCATGGCGTGTGGGATTTGCTGTTCTACCGCCGCGCCTGACATGGATCTCCAGGAACTCGCCAAGTTCACCCTGAGCCTGTTCGCCATCGTCGATCCGGTGGGCAGCATCCCCGTGTTCCTGGCAGCGACCGACGGCTTCAGCGAGGCCCAGCGGCGCGCCGCCGCCCAGGTGGCGGCGATCACGGTGTTCGGTATCCTGACCCTATTCGCCCTCGCCGGCACGGCGCTGCTGGATTTTTTCGGCGTGCGCCTGGCCTCGTTTTCCGTGGGCGGCGGATTTCTCCTGCTGCTATTGGCGATTTCCATGGCGCAAGCGCGCATCAGCCCCATCCGCCAGACGCCGGAGGAGGCCGAGGAGGCACTGGAAAAGGAGGCCGTGGGGGCAGTGCCGCTGGGGGTGCCGCTCCTGGCGGGCCCAGGCGCGATCACCCACGTGATCGTCAGCAGCGGACGCGGCAGCAGCCACGAATGGCTGCAACACGTAAGCCTGCTGCCTTCCATCCTCGTAGTGGCCTTTACCGTGTGGCTATCCTTCCGGCTGTCTCCCGTCATCGCCCGGCGCCTGGGCACCACGGGCATCCACGTGGTGACGCGCCTCATGGGCCTCATCATCGCCGCCATTTCCGTGGAAATGATCGCGCGCGGGCTGACCCAGCTGTTCCCCGGGCTGCTGGGCTGATTATTCGATGGGCAGATAGGCCACTTCGGCGATGTACAACTCGCGCCGGCCGCCGGGCGTCTGCAACATTACTGTATCGCCCTCGCGCGCTTTCAGCAGGGCGCGCGCCATGGGTGAGGTCCAGGCGATGCGGCCACGCCCGGCATCGGCTTCGTCCAGACCGACGATGCTGTAGGTGTGGCTGCCTTCGGCATCCTCGACCGTGACGGTGGCGCCGAAAAACACCTGATCGGTTTCTTCCCGGCCGGCAGGGTCCACCACCTCGGCCGCCTCCAGGCGCTTGGACAGATAGCGTATGCGACGGTCGATCTCGCGCAGGCGCTTTTTGCCGTAGATGTAATCGCCGTTCTCCGAGCGGTCGCCGTTGGAGGCGGCCCAGGCAATGGTTTCCACCAGCTTGGGGCGCTCGATCTTCCAAAGCTGGTCGAACTCCGCGACCGTGCGGGCGTGCCCGGCCGGGGTCATGTAATTCTTGCTGCCGGCAGGCAACGCGGGCAGACCTTCCTCGTCGTCCTCGAAGCTTTCCGGCGCGTCGCTTTCCTTGACAAAGGCTTTGTTCATTTCCTAAGCAACCACAAAATCAGGCTCAAGACCAGCGACACCAGGATGCTGCTGGTCAGCGGGAAGTAAAACACCTTATTGCCGCGCTCAATGCGGATATCGCCCGGCAGGCTGCCAAGACCCAGCTTCGCCAGCCATGGCCAAAGCAGGCCGGCAGCGACAAGTACCAACCCCAAGGTGACGAGCCATTTACCCATTTTTATATTTTAGAATCCCTGTCTTGAAACGGAGTCACTTTTGCAAATCCACGAATTCTTCCTGATCCTCGCCGTGCTGTTGCTCACGGCGCGCCTGTTCTCGGAGGTGGGGACGCGCCTGGGCGTGCCGGGGGTCATCGGCGAACTGGCGGCGGGCCTGGTGCTGGGGCCTTCGCTGCTGGGCTGGGTGAGCCCAGATGCCACCATGAAGCTGCTGGCCGAAATTGGCGTGATCCTGCTGCTGTTCGAGGTGGGCATGGATACGGACGTGTTCCGCCTGGCGCAAACAGGCGCCAAGCCCATTCTGGTAGCGGTGGGCGGTGTGCTGCTGCCGGCCGCAGGGGGCTTTGCCGTGGCGCGCTATGGCTTCGATCTGAGCCTGGCTGCCGCACTGTTCATCGCCGGTACGCTTACCGCCACCAGCATAGGCATCACCGTGCGCGTGCTTTCCGATCTGAACCGCCGCCATAGCCGGGAGGCGCAGATCGTGCTGGGCGCCGCGGTGCTGGACGACATCCTGGGCGTGCTGCTATTGGCCTTCCTCTATGATTTTTCCGTCAAGGGCGAAACCAGCATCGCCAATACCGCAAACGTCGCCGCCTATATCCTGCTTTTCCTGGTGCTGGGCCCCTTTCTGGCCAAGCTGGTGGCAAGTCTCATCGACCATTTCGATCTTAGGGCCGCCAGCCCCGGCCTGCTCGTCACCCTGGTACTGGCGCTCATTCTCTTCATGAGCTGGCTGGCGCATGCCGTAGGCGCACCCCCCATCCTGGGCGGCTTTGCCGCCGGCCTCGCCCTGGGCCAAGGCTTCCGTGCCAGCATCGCGCAGCGCCTGAAGCTGCCTTACACCTCGTTGCTCAATCGCCTGCTGCAGGAAAACCCGGCGCTCACGCATCGGCTGGAGGAGCAGATTCGCCCCTTGATCCACACCTTCACGCCGCTCTTCTTCGTCATGGTCGGCGTGTCCCTCAATTTGCGCGAAGTGGATTGGGGCTCGGGTTTCATCTGGGCGCTGGGCTTGGGCCTGCTGCTGGTGGCTTTCGTCGGCAAATGGCTGGCGGGCTTCTGCGCGCGCGAACCCCGCCTCACGCAATCCGCCATCGGCCTGGCCATGGTGCCGCGCGGCGAGGTGGGACTGATCTTCGCCCAGCTCGGGCTGAACAACGGCATCCTCAGCGGCGAACTCTATGCCGCGCTGCTCATTGTCATAGCGCTTACCACAGCCTTGCCACCCTTCCTGATGAAGGCCTTCTACCGCCGTTACGGCACACGCTTGCCTGCCGACGCGTGAATCCCTTGCCGCAGTTCGAACGCACCCACATCCTGCTGGGCGACACAGGCTTGGCCCGCCTGGCCCAGGCCCACGTCCTGGTCGCCGGCCTGGGCGGCGTCGGCTCTTATTGTGCCGAGGCGCTGGCGCGCGCGGGCGTCGGCGCGCTCACCCTCATCGACATGGACGTGATAGCGGAAAGCAACATCAATCGCCAATTGCCGGCGCTGCTTTCCACCGTCGGGCAAGCCAAGGTCGATCTCATGGCGGCGCGCATCCGCGACATCAACCCGGCCTGTCGCCTGACCACGCATCGTGTCTTCCTCACCCCCGACAACGTGGCGACGGAAATTCCGGCGACGGTCGATTATGTGGTGGACTGCATAGACTCGCTCAACTGCAAGGTCGCTCTGGTGGCATCCTGCGTGGAACGCGGCATCCCTGTCGCCTCCAGCATGGGCGCGGGCAACAAGCTGGACCCGGCGCGCGTGCAGTTGGCCGACATTGCCCGCACACGTCAGGACCCCCTCGCCGCGCTCATGCGCAAGCGCCTGCGCCGGCGCGGCATCAGCCGCGGCGTGCTGACCGCGTACTCCGATGAACCCGGCCGTCCGCCGCGGCCGCCCGAGCCCGTCCAGGGGCATGGCCGCGCACGCGCGGTCAACGGCACCATCAGCTACCTGCCGCCGCTGTTCGGCCTCATGCTGGCCGGCGCGGTCGTAAAAGCCATTCTGGAACGTGTCTGAACATACTTTGCGTGGCCCCGGGCAGCTCGCGGCACCGCCCCCCCTGTCGCTCTACATCCACCTCCCGTGGTGCGTGCAGAAATGCCCTTACTGCGACTTCAATTCCCACGCCCTGCGTGACAAACTGCCTGAGGATGATTACATCGCCGCCTTGCTGTGCGACCTGGAAGGTGCGCTGCCGCAGATCTGGGGGCGTACGGTCGAGACGGTGTTCTTCGGCGGCGGCACGCCCAGCCTGTTCTCGCCTGACGGCATAGACCGCCTGTTGAGCGAGATCCGCGCGCGCGTGCGCCTGGCGCCGCTAACGGAAATCACCCTGGAAGCCAATCCCGGCACGCTGGAAACCGATCGCTTCGGCGCTTTCCGCGCCGCCGGCATCACGCGGCTGTCATTGGGCATCCAGAGCTTCGACGCGGACAAGCTTGCCGCACTCGGGCGCATCCATGACGCCGCGCAGGCGCGGCGCGCGGCAGAACTGGCAGCGCGCCATTTCGAGACCTACAACCTCGATCTCATGTATGCCCTGCCCGGCCAAAGCCTGGCGGACCTGCGCCGTGATCTGGACACGGCGTTGAGCTACGCGCCGCCGCATCTGTCCTACTACCACCTGACGCTGGAGCCCAACACCCCTTTCGGCCGCACGCCGCCGCCCCATCTGCCGGACGACGATCTGGCAGCTGACATGCAGGCGCACATCGAGGCGCGCGCGGCGCAGGCCGGCTACGAGCACTATGAAACCTCGGCCTATGCGCGCGCGGGCCAGCGCTGCCGCCACAATCTCAATTACTGGCGCTTCGGCGACTATCTGGGCATAGGCGCGGGTGCCCACGGCAAGCTGAGCCTGCCCGGGGACATCGTGCGCGAAACGCGCGTACGCCATCCGCGTCAGTATCTGGAGGCGCTGCTGGCCGCGGCCCCCGCGGGCCACATTGCCGAGCGCCGCCACATCAGCGCAGCCGAACTGCCTTTCGAATTCATGATGAATGCCCTGCGCCTGAGCGAGGGAGTCGAGATGGATTTGTACGCCGTGCGCACCGGACTGCCGTCTTCCTCCCTGTCAGCGACGCTGGCACGCGCCCGGGCTCAGGGGCTGATGCGGGATGACGACACGCGCTTGCAGGCTACGGCCTTGGGGGCACGCTTTCTCAACGATCTTCTGCAATTATTCCTGTAAGCCCACACAGGAGAACGGGCGCCCGGCCGTGGCCGGCCGTCACAGCAGGCGGGTGAACAACTCGTAGGCCAGAACCGAAAGGATGCTGAACCAGGCCCAGACGATGAGGCCGGTAACGACGATGAGGGGGAGCTTCTGGGTGAGGAAGAACTTGTCCATGGCGCATCCTTTCAATCTTGAGGAATCTTATCCGAGCCGTCGGCCTTCTTCAATACACGGCGATTCTGCGGCAGCAGGGGGTCATCCTCGTCCATGAGGATACGCACCGCCGGGCCTTCCATGTCGTCGAACTGGCCGTTCTTTATCGCCCAAAACATGGCGACCAGCGCCTTGATGACGAACAGGCCGGAGAGGGAAAGCAGCAGCCAGAGTACGCCGCTCATGGCACTTGTATGGTCCAGGAACGGTGCAGCACGGCCTGCCCCTTGCTTATGCGCATGTCGACGATCCAGCGGCCGGGGCCGTCGAAATCCAGAGTTCCTTCATAGGCATTGCCCTGCTCCTTGAACGCCACTGTGCTGGCTGCACCGCCCCCCGGTCTACTCACCGTCATGACGGCATCCAGGCCATGTACCCATAGGCTATCACTGTCCATGACCTTGATGTACACGGTGTTGGCGCCGCGGCGCGGCGCGGCCAGGCCCAGCACCTGCGCCTGCCAGCCCAGCGCCTGTTCGCGGTTGCTTTCGCTCAGCTCGGAGGCCACCGGGCTGGCCGCATCCTGGCCATGCTCGACCACCCCGGAAAAACCGGTGCGTATGGTCTTGTCGCCGGCATCGGGCAGGAAATAATGCACCCAGCCGCTGGGTATGCCCTGCGTGGAGACATAGAGAAAGCCGGCATTGAGCAGCACCAGGATGAAGACATAGACCACAAAGGCCTTGGGTGCCCAATGCATTTTTTTCGTGCCGCTCTTGGCCTGCTGCTTGGCCATCACCACCATGACGAAGGCCGCCACCGCGAAGGTGGCGATATGCAGGCTCAGCACGTCCAGCCCCGGCCAGTAACGTACCGAGGCGACGGCATAGGCGATCAGCGGGAAGCCTGCCGCGACGATGCCGCGCAAGACCGGCGGAATGCCCAGCCGGGCGCCGGCCACGAACAGCAGGATGACCGTAAACAGGCCACCGAACAGGGTCAGGAAAATGTTCACTCGTTGTCGCCGTCCGCCTCGCCCGCCGCGCTGAAGAAGCGCGCCACTCCCGTCCATGCCTTGTCCGGCTCCGAGCGCGGCGTGACGACGAAATGGAACCGGGAAATCTCCGCGGCCTGCTGGGGGCCCAGCCTCACCCAGGCATAGACCTCCACGCTGCGGCCGGTCTTGATGGGTACCTCATGGAAAGCCAGTTGCAGTGCCCCGACCGGCAGGCCTTGTGCGGAAATGGCATAGACCTCGTCGCGCCGCGAACTGTTGGTGATGCGGATGTGGTAGGCATCACGCACATCGCCGTTCGCCAGGGTGGTGTACAAAGGCTGGCGCACCTGGTTCACCACCACCGCCAGGGGCTGGTGGGTGGCGATGTTGTAGACCAGAAAACCGATCATGAGCGCAAGCGCGATACCGTAGCCGATGACGCGGAAGTTGCGCAATTCGACGTGCGGCTTGGCCGGTACCGGCCGGGCCAGATTCTCCTCCGAATCATAGCGGATCAGCCCACGCGGGAAACCCGCCGAGTCCATGATCTGATTGCAGGCGTCTATGCACAGGCCGCAGGAGATGCAGCGGTACTGCAAGCCGTCGCGGATATCGATGCCGGCCGGGCAGACCTGCACGCAATAGCCGCAATCGACGCAATCGCCATGCCCCTGGGCATGCCGTTCTTCAAGCGTCTTGAGCCCCTGCCTGGGCACCAGGCGGCCCTTTTCGCCTTCGCCGCGGCGCACGTCATAATGCACCGCCAGAGTCTGAGGCGCGTACATCACGCTCTGGAAGCGTCCGTACGGGCAGACGAAGGCGCAAATTTGCTCGCGCATGAAGCCGGCAGCGAGATAAGTCGCGAGCGTGAGGATACCCGCGGTCATGTAGGCCGCAGGGGGTGCGGTGCCGATGAAGAACTCGCGCAGCAACTGATCAGCAGGGGCGTAATAGACAACGAAGGTGAACGCGGTCCAGAAGGAAAGCAGCAGCCAGGCGACATGGGTGGCCCCCAGCTTGAGCGCCTTTTCCGCATTCCAGGGCTGCTTGTGCAGGCGGATGCGGGCGGGCCGCTCGCCCTGGATCTTGCTTTCGATCCAGATGAAAAAATCGGTCCACAGGGTCTGGAAACAGTAATAGCCGCAGAACGCGCGCCCTACCAACCCGGTGACGAAGAACAGGAAGACGGCGGCGATGAACAGCAGCATGGCCAGCCACAACACGTCCTGCGGGTACATGACCAGATCAAAGACGTAGAAACGGCGGCCGGGGATGTCGAACAGAATGGGCTGCGACGGTCCGCCCTCGCGCGCCCAGGGCAGCCAGGGCAGCAGAAAATACACCGCATAGGCCAGCACCAGCATGCCCCATTTGAAGCGCCTGAACTTGCCTTTCACCGAGCGGGTGAAGATCGGCATGCGCTTTTGCGGCGCCGCCACCGCTTCCCCGTTCATACCTGCCTGCACGATTTACTCCAAGACAAGGGCCCCCGCCGCGCGGGGGCCCCATGCAACAACGACCGCAATGCTATTGACCGCCGCCCAGATTATGAACGTAGAAGGTCAGTACCTTGATGTCCACCGGCGAGAGCCGGTCGCCCCACGCCGGCATGACACCCTTGTTCACGCCATTGTAGATGACCTTGCGGATGGCCTCGATCTTGCCTTGTGCGGTGCGGTGGGCAGGAACGTCGGCCCACAGCCAGATTTGGTCGGTCAGATTGGGAGCGCCGATCACATGGCGGCCGGTGGCCTGCTCGCCATGGCAATAGAAGCACCCTGCCGTGTCGGAGTGGAACAGATGCTTGCCCGCGGCGACCTTGGCAGGGTCTGCCGGGATGCCCGACAGGCTCGCCACATAGTTGGCGAGATCGTCGATCTGCGCCGGTTCCAACACCTCGCCGAAGGTGGGCATGTAGCCGTGGCGGCCGTCGGTGATGGTGTAAGCGATCTGCGCGTAATGGCCGCCGTAGAGCCAGTCGTCATCCGTCAGGTTGGGGTAGTGGCCGACCAGCCCTTGGCCCCCGGTCTGGTGGCAGGAGGCGCAGTTGTTCTCGAACAGCGAATGGCCGGTCGCCATGACGAAGTTTTCCAGCTCGGGATCCTTGGCGATCTGTTCGTAGGGGGTGGCCATGACCTTGTCGAAAAAAGGCTTCTGGAAAGCCGTGGCCTTGTTCATGTCCTCCATCAGGAGCGCGCGCGTATTCCAGTGGCTGGTGACCTTCTGGCCGGCCTTATCCACGTAAGTGATGGTATCGAAGCCCCTGGTGTAGGTGTTGCCGATAGGCCAGGCGGGGTAAATGAGCCAATAGCCGATGGCGAAGATGATGGTCGCGAAAAACGTGTACACCCACCAGGTCGGCAAGGGGTTGTTGAACTCCTGCAGATCGCCATCCCACACGTGTCCCGTGGTCTGCACCGCTTGCTGGCTCTGTTGGCTTGGGTTTTGGCTCATCTAAGACGCTTCCTATCGCTTGTCGTCGTCGTCAGAAAAAATCATGTTCTTGTGCGATTCGATGCGCTTGCCGCGCGCGCTGCTGCCATAGACGTAATAGCTGATGCCTACGAACAGCACCACCAGTATGACCAGCACCAGAGGCTGGGTATGGTCGAATTTGGTGAACCACATGAACCATTCCATGGCGCCTCCCCGCCCGCTCAGCGATCCTTGACGAGCTGGTTTTCGTTGACCTTGTTCCAGTCCACCTGATTGCCCAGGCCCTGCAGATAGGCGACGACGGCATCCATCTCCGTGATGGGGCCGTTCTTGCGCCCGTCATAATCGTTGGCGTTGGCCTGTTCGATCATGCTCTGCTGGGCATCGGGGATGTAATACTGCTTGGCCAGCTCGGGGCCAAATTTTTTCACGTCGGCCTCGTATTCCTGCTTGGTCAGCGCATAGGGCACGCCGACGTCGCGCAAGGCCTTCATGCGCGCCCCGATGTCGGACATATCCAGCGGCGTAGTAGCCAGCCAGGGGAAGCCAGGCATGATGGATTGCGACACCACCGAGCGCGGATCGATCAGGTGCTGCACGTGCCAGGCGTTGGAATATTTGCCGCCGATGCGCGCCAGATCGGGGCCGGTACGCTCGGAACCCCATAGGAAGGGGTGGTCGTACTGCGACTCGGCGGCCAGGGAATAGTGGCCGTAGCGCAGTTCCTCGTCGCGGAAGGGACGAATCATCTGCGAGTGGCAATAGAAGCAGCCGTTATCCTGGTAAATGTCGCGGCCGCGCAGTTCCAGGGGTGTATAGGGGCGCGGGCCGGCCACGTTCTCCACCGTGCCCTTGATGAAGAACAGCGGGATGATTTCCACCATGCCCGCCACGCTGATGGCCAGCATGGTGATCACCACCATGAGGCCGATGTTGGTTTCGATCCACTCGTGCTTGAAGCCCAGTTTCATCTTCGTCTACCCGTCCCCAATCAGACACCGGCCCCGGCAAGGCCGCCGGCGGCCAGTGCCTGCCTCTCCTCGCGCTTGCCCTGCAGGATAGTCATGGTGACGTTGAAGACCATCACCAGCACGCCGCTGAGGAAGAACACCCCGCCGATCATGCGCATCACATAGAAAGGATGGATGGCCGCCACGGATTCGATGAAGGAGTACTGCAGGTTGCCGAACTGGTCATAAGCGCGCCACATGAGGCCCTGGGTGATGCCGGAAATCCACATGGCGACGATGTAGAGAACGATACCTATGGTGGCCAGCCAGAAGTGGACGGCGGCCAGGCGCACGCTGTAGAGGCGGGTATTCCAGAGCTTGGGAATGAGGTGATATAGCGAGCCGAAGGAAATCATTGCGACCCAACCCAGCGCACCGGAATGCACGTGGCCCACCGTCCAGTTGGTGTAGTGCGAAAGCGCATTGACTTCCTTGAGCGCCATCATCGGCCCTTCGAAAGTGGACATGCCGTAGAAGGACAGTGCCACGATCATGAAGCGCATCACCGGGTCGGTGCGCAGCTTGTCCCACGCGCCCGACAGGGTCATGATGCCGTTGATCATCCCGCCCCAGGAAGGCATGAGCAGGAGGATGGAGAAGGTCGCGGCCAGCGTCGAAGTCCAGTCGGGCAGGGCCGTCCAATGCAGATGGTGCGCACCCACCCACATGTACATGAAAGCCAGCGCCCAGAAGTGGACGATGGACAGACGGTAGGAATAAATCGGCCTGCCGGCCTGCTTGGGCACGAAGTAATACATCATCCCCAGGAAGGCCGCCGTGAGATAGAAGCCCACCATGTTGTGGCCGTACCACCATTGGGTCATGGCGTCCTGCACCCCGGAGAACAGGGAGTAGGACTTCATCGAGAACATGCTCACCGGGATGGCCAGGTGGTTGAAGACATGCAGGATGGCCACGGCCAGTATGAAGGCGAGGTAGAACCAGTTGGCCACATAAATGTGCGGCTGCTTGCGGCGCATGATGGTGCCGATGAAGAGATTCATGTACACCACCCACACCACCAGGATCAAGAGCGCGAGGGGCCACTCCATCTCCGCATATTCGCGCGAGGTCGTGTGCCCCATCATGTAGGAGGCATCGGCCAGGATGACGCAGGCCTGCCAGCCCCAGAAGGTGAAGCTCGCGGCGAAGTCGGAAATCAAGCGCGCTTGGCAGGTGCGCTGGACGATGTAATAGGAAGTAGCGAAGAGTGCGCTGCCGCCGAAACCGAGGATGACCGAGGTGGTGTGCACCGGCCGGAAGCGGCCGAATTCGATGTAGGGGATGCCGAAGTTAAGGAAAGGCCAAGCCAACTCGGAAGCGATATAGACGCCTACCGACATCCCCACCACCGCCCACACCAGGGTCATGATGGTGAATTTCTTAACTATATCGAAATTATATTCTTCGACGCCAGCGGCGGCGCGATCTGCGCCAAGGGCATACGGGCTGGCTGCTGCAACTGAGGACATGGCAACTCCCTGGCTATCGCCCGACCCCCCCGGTCGGACGCGACGATATGACGCAGGGATGAAAGTGTATCGGCCGACCCCCGATAAATCAAGACAAAGGTCGACCGGAAAAGCAATAAAATTTATTTAAAATATAATTAAACTCGAATTGGCTTCACGCCACGGCGTCGAGTTCCGGGAACAGTTTCAACGGTACATCGGCAAGGCGGTATTTGCCCGATTTCACGGCCTCGGACAGCTTGTCCAGCGTGGTTTCGTTGAGCAGTTCGATGATGCGCTCCTTCACCGGCACCCAACGGAAATGCAGCGGGCAGGCCGTCTCCTTGGAACACTGCTTGAGGCCCAGGAGGCAGCTCTTGGTGAAAGTCGGCCCTTCCGTGAGCACCAGGATGTCCATCAGGCTGGTGCGCAAACCCTCCGGGCGCAGACAGAACCCCCCCAGCCGCCCACGGAAGGATTCCAGCAGATTTCCCTTGGCCAGGGATTGCAATATCTTAGCCAGGTAGGGCGCAGGCACATTGAGGCGGGCGGCCACGTCCTTGTTCAGGATCGGCTGCCCAGGTTCCTGGGTGGCCATATAAATCATGGCCTGAACGGCGTATTGGCTGGTGCGTGAAAGGATCATGCGCTGATCCGCCAAGAATAATCCAAACTATATTCTATACTTTTTCATCCTAAATTCAAGACAGGAATATCGCTTCCAGGGCCGGCCAGTCCAGCCCCGCGCCCGAAGCCCCATGGCCCAGGTATCCCAGGCAGGGCGCCGCGACGCGCTGGCGCAGCGTCTCCAGATTGGCCTCGGCTTCCGCCATGTCCGGATCGATGCCATTTGCGATCCATCCGGCCAGCGTCAGTCCCCGCGCCATGATCGCTTGCACGCTGAGCAAGGCATGGTTCAGGCAGCCCAGGCGCATGCCCACCACCAGGAGCACCGGGAGGTCCAGCTCCCGGACGAGATGCGCCATGTCCTGACGCTCGTTCAACGGCACCAGCAAACCGCCCGCGCCTTCCACCACGATGCGGTCGGCGCGTTCGCCCAGCCGGTCGAAAGCGTTCCTGATGACGGCCGGATCGATGCGCACCCCGGCCCGTTCCGCGGCGATATGCGGGGCGATGGGGGGCGCGAAACAATAAGGGTTGACCCACTCCCAGGGCGCCTCGACGTTGGCCGCCGCGACCAGCGCCTCCGCATCCTCGCTTCTCGATACGCCACCGCGCAGCACGGCACCCGCAGCCACCGGTTTCATGCCGGCCACACGCAGCCCGCTCCGCGCCCAGGCGCACAGCAGTGCCGCCGCCACGCGCGTCTTGCCCACGCCGGTGTCGGTACCGGCGATGAACACGCCGCGCGTCATGCGTGCCTCCGCCGGCGCGTTTCGATCTGCCACTGGATCACCGCACGCCCGTCCGCCAGCTCGCGCACCGGGCCGGCCCAGGCATGGCCGTAGATCACCTCATAGCTCGCCGGTAGGCGACCGTCCCGGCGATAGGCTTCGTAACGCTCCTCCATCAGACTCCAGCGCGCCCGACCCATCAGGCCTCGCGCGCGCCCCTGGGCCGCGTTATGCCCCCCCACGCCGCGGATATCTTCGAGCAGCGCGCGCAGATCGGCATAAGTGAGCACCAGCATCTCCATTTCCATGACCGGCGTCTCGAAACCGGCGTGCACCAGCATGTCGCCCAGGTCATGCATGTCAACGAAAGGGCTGACGTGGGGCAGACCGTCGATGCCGGCAAACGCGGCGCGCAACTCCTTGAGGGTGTCCGGGCCGAAAGTGGAGAAAAGCACCAACCCGCCGGGCCGCAGGGCACGATGCCATTCGCGGAACACGGCCGCCGGGGAGTCGCACCACTGCAAAACCAAATTGGAGTGGACGAAATCGAGGCTGCCGGCGGCGACCGGCAGGCGCTGGGCATCGCCGCAGACGTAACTGGTCTGCCCCGTCGCAGCAGACAACAGGCGGCGCCAGGGCGCCGGCCGGGGATCGGCCTTTTGGCTTTGCGCCAGCATGGCGGGGGCGATGTCCAGGCCGATGAGCTGCGCCCCAGGGTAGCGGGCCCTGAGCAGTCTGAGGCCATGGCCCGTGCCGCAGCCCGTGTCGAGCACGCGTTGCGGCGCGACTTTGAGGTAGCCCAGCCGCTCCAGAAGTCTTGCGCCCACCTCGCGCTGCAGCACCGCATGCGCGTCGTAACCGGGCGCGGCGCGCTCGAAGGCGCGGCGCATCGCTGAGCGGTCCACCCAGCTCACGCCGCCTCCGCCAAAAAAGCGCGCAGCGCGGCCAGCGTTTTCGCTGTATGGGAAAGGAAGGGCGCATGCGCCGCCTGCTCGATTTCCTCCAGGCGCGCTTGTGGCAGATGTGCGGCCAGCCAGCGCCCTGCCGCCACAGGCGTCAGCCGGTCCGCCGCGCCGTGCAGCACCAGGGTCGGCTGCGCTACCCAGGGCACGAGCGAACGCAGGTCGGTTTCACGCAGGTGCGCCAGGCCTTCCGCCAGGGCCTCGGCGCGCGCGGCAGGACGCGCTCCGAGGTCGGCGCGCAAGCGCGTGAGCGCCGGGCGCATGTCGGCCGCGCCACGTACCTGCAGGGCCAGAAAGCGCTGCAGCGTGGCGGCAGGATTGCGCAACAGATCGGCACCGAATTGCGCCAGCACGGCATCTTCCACCCCGTCTGCCCAATCCGACGCGTTGACGAAACGCGGCGTACTGGAGAGCAGGATCAGCGCGCCCACGCGCGGCCCAAGCGCATGCGCCAGGCGCAAGGCGATCTGCCCGCCCAGCGACCATCCCAGCAGCACGCAGTCTTCCGGCAGCAGGGCGCTCAGCAGTTCTTCCGCCTGCGCCAGATGCTCGGCGTGGCTGAAGCCATGTCCGGGCAGGTCGACGCACCAGATCTCCGACTCTTCGGCCAGAGCATCGGCGAGATCACGGAATAGCCCGCCGTGCATGGCCCAGCCGTGCAGCATCACCAGCGGACGTCCGCTGCCCTGGCGCGTGACATGCAGCTCAGGCAAGCTCATTGAGCGCCCCGCACAAGGCCAGCACGTCGGCTTCGCCATGGGCCGCAGACAGCGAGATGCGCAGGCGCGCCGTGCCTGACGGCACGGTGGGTGGTCGTATGGCGGGCACCCAAATGCCTCTTTGCCCGAGTTGCTCCGCGACCTCGACGGCCGCCGCGGCATCGCCCAGCACGAGGGGCTGAATGGGTGTCGAACTTTCCAGAAGCTTGCCCCGTCGCGGGCGCGCCGCACTGCGCAGCATGTCTATCCTGCGCATGAGCGCGACACGCCGCTGCGGCTCTGCCGCCATCACGTCGAGCGCGGCCAACAGTGCGGCGGCCAACAGCGGCGGCTGCGCCGTGGTGTAGATATAGCTATGGGCCTGCTGCAGCAGGGTTTCCATCACTTCTTCCGCGCCGGCGACGAAGGCCCCCGCCACCCCAGCCGCCTTGCCCAGGGTGGCCATGTAGACGATGCGCGGCGAGGCCAGGCGGAAATGCGCGAGCGTCCCGCGGCCTTCACCCAACACACCAAAACCATGAGCGTCGTCCACGTAAAGCCAGGCGTCGTAGCGCTCACATAGCGCCAGAAGCTCAGGCAGCGGCGCGATGTCGCCGTCCATGCTGAACACCGCATCGGTGGCAATGATCTTGCACAGGGCGCGGCTGGCGGCGAGCAGGCGTTCGAGTTGCGCCAAGTCGCCATGGCCGTAGCGCACCAGCCGCGCCCGCGCGAGCCGCGCGCCGTCGTTGAGGGAGGCGTGATTGAGGCGATCGGCGAAAATTTCGCCGTGGCGCTGCGCCAGCACCGTAAGCGCCGCGGCATTGGCCATGTAGCCGGCGGAAAAAGTGAGCGCGCGCGGCAGGCCGATCCACTGCGCCAGCCGTTGTTCCAGCGCGTCATGCAATACATGATGGCCACTGATGAGATGCGAAGCACCGGCACCGACACCATAAAGCAGCGCGGCCTCGCTCGCCGCCCGCGCCACTTGAGGGTGGCCGGCCAGTCCCAGGTAATCGTTGCTGGCGAAGGCGAGCAGCGGCCGGCCGTCTATCAGGGGACGCGGCCCGCACGGGCCGTCTACCGTGTGCCGCTTGCGCTCCAGGCCGGCCTCGCGGCGCGTGGCCAGATCGCACCGCAAGCGACGCAGCGCGTGCCACTCCTCGCTCAAGGAGCGACTGCCTGCGCGGGCGTGATGCCCAGCCGCTCGAACAGGGCGCGATCGCGGTCCGCCTCGGGGTTGCCCGTGGTGAACAGCTTGTCGCCGTAAAAGATGGAATTTGCGCCGGCCAGGAAACAAAGCGCCTGAAGTTCATCGCTCATCGCCTCGCGGCCCGCCGACAGGCGCACATGGCTTTTGGGCAAGCAGATGCGCGCCACGGCGACGGTGCGCACGAATTCCAGCGGATCCAGTGCCTGCACGTCTGCCAAAGGCGTGCCCTCGACCCGCACCAGCAGGTTGATGGGCACCGACTCGGGCTGCGGCTCCAGCGCCGCCAGTTGGGCGATGAGGCCGGCGCGCTGGCTGCGCGCTTCGCCCATGCCGACGATGCCACCGCAGCATACGTTAAGGCCCACGCTGCGTACACGGCTCAAGGTGTCCAGGCGGTCCTGGTAATCGCGCGTGGTGATGACCTCGCCATAGAATTCCGGCGCGCTGTCCAAGTTGTGATTGTAGTAGTCCAGCCCCGCCTCCTTGAGTTGCTCGGCCTGGCCGTCCCGCAGTAGCCCCAGCGTCGCGCAGGTTTCCAGCCCCAAGGCCTTGACCTCGCGCACCATGGCCAGCACCGGTTCCAGGTCTTTCTGCTTGGGGCCACGCCAGGCCGCTCCCATGCAGAAGCGCGTGGCTCCTGCCGCGCGCGCCCGACGCGCCGCCTCTAATACGGAGGGCAGATCCATGATGGGCTCGTCCGCCACGGCCGTGCCATGGCGGCGCGACTGCGGGCAGTAGCCGCAATCCTCCGGACAGCCGCCGGTCTTGATCGACAACAGGGTGGACAACTGCACCTGGTTGGGATCGAAGTGCGCGCGATGGACCGTCTGCGCCTGATAAAGCAGATCGGCGAAAGGCAGCTCGAAGAGTGCCGCCACGGCGGCGGCGGAGCGCGGGGTTTCATGCATTTTCGGACTCCTTGAGGATCACGTCTTGCCACTCTTCCCGTCCCGCACGCCAGATGTCCCACAGCGCCCAGGGAACCACGGCCAGGATCAGGATCGCCCAGATCAGGACAATGGACATGACGTTGCCCCAATGGCTCAGGTCGCCGGTCACGAAGAGGTCTTTGCCCATTTCGTACAGCGCCGGGCCGATCACCACCAGAGCGCCCACTGCGCCGTAGAATCGGTAGCCCGCCCAACGGTTGTAATGCACCGTGCGCGGATTGGGATGGTGCGCCACCGAGGCATAGACGAATATGGAGGCGCCGATCCAGAGCATGAGCAGGAAGGGGATCAGGATGGACACCACCGTGCCGATATTGAAAACGCGCGCCGCAAACTTGGCGGAATCCGCGCTGATGACGCGCTGCGAGGGCATATACGGGAGACGGAAGAAAAGCGGCATTATCCCCGCCGCTTTCGCCCCCTGTAAATATTGAGTCTAAGGGAAATTGAACGGTCGCCTATTTTTTGAGCAGCATTGCCTGCGTCGCCTGCCCCAGCGCTGTCGCCTGTGCGGCGGCGCAGCGCGTGGCCTGGGCCTGTGCGCGGCTTGCCGGGCCGATCTGCCTTGGCTGCCGCAGGCGCGCTGCCCGGTGTGCGCCCTGCCCAGTCCGGATGGGCAGGTCTGCGGCGCCTGTTTGCGCCACCCGCCGGCCTGGCAGCGCACTCGCGCCGCCCTGCTTTACGATTTTCCCGTCGACAGCCTGATCGGCGCACTCAAGTACCGCGGCGATCTGAGTCTCGCGCCGCTACTTGCGGATTGCCTGGCCGGCAATGTCGAAGCCGGCGCCGTGGAGGTCCTGCTGCCCCTGCCGTTGCATCCGGCGCGGCTGCGGGCGCGCGGCTTCAATCAAGCGGCAGAACTCGCGCGCCCCCTGGCGCGCCGCTTGGGTCTGCCGCTGCTGCACTCCGCCGCCCAGCGCGTGCGCGACACTCCGCCGCAGGCCGGCCTGGACCGCGTCGCACGGCTGAAAAACCTGCGCGGGGCCTTCGCCGTGGTGCAACAAGAACAAGTTTGCGGGCGGCGCGTCGCCGTGCTCGACGACGTCATGACCAGCGGCGCCACCCTAGGAGAGCTGGCGCGCGCGCTGAAGCAGGCCGGGGCGCTCGAAGTGGAATGCTGGGTGATCGCGCGCGCCCTGCCGCCCGGTCAGGCCTGACCCACCGTGACGCGCGCAAAGCGCCGCTTGCCCACCTGCGCGACCACGGTGGCACCGCGCGGCACCATCTGGCCTTTATCGCTGACTTTCTCGCCGTCGAGCTTCACCCCGCCACCGGCGATCTGACGCAGCGCCTCCGACGTGCTCGGCACTAGGCCGGCGAGCTTGAGCAGTTGCGCCACCGGCAAGGCCTCCTGGGCGCAATCCACGCGCAGCTCCGCCATGTCCTCAGGCAGTGCGCCGCGCTGGAAGCGCGCCTCGAATTCCGCCTGCGCCGCCTGCGCTGCGCCGGCGCCGTGAAAACGCGCCACGATCTCGCGCGCCAGCCGTACCTTCACGTCGCGTGGGTTCGCCCCCGCCTCCACCTCGCGCCGCCAGGCGGCGATGACGGCGAGCGGCTCGAAGGAAAGCAGTTCCAGATAACGCCACATGAGCGTGTCGGAGATGCTCATGAGCTTGCCGAAGATCTCCCCGGGCGCCTCGCTGATGCCGACATAGTTACCCAGCGATTTGGACATCTTGTTGACGCCGTCCAATCCTTCGAGCAGGGGCATGGTCAGGATGGCCTGGGGTGCCTGGTTGTGCTGCTTCTGCAGCTCGCGTCCCATCAGGAGATTGAATTTCTGATCGGTGCCACCCAGCTCCACATCGGCGCGCAAGGCCACCGAGTCGTAACCCTGGATGAGCGGGTAGAGGAACTCATGGATGGCGATGGGCTGCTGCGCGGCGTAGCGCTTGGCGAAATCGTCGCGCTCCAGCATGCGCGCCACCGTATGGCTGGCCGCCAGCCTGATCATGCCGGCTGCGCCCAGCCCTTCCATCCACTCCGAGTTGAAGCGCACCTCAGTGCGTGCAGGGTCGAGGATTTTGAACACCTGCTCGCGGTAGGTACTGGCGTTTTCCGCCACGGCCTCGCGCGTCAGCGGCGGGCGCGTGGTGTTCTTGCCGGTGGGGTCGCCGATCATGCCGGTGAAATCGCCGATGAGGAAGATGACCTGATGTCCCTGCTCCTGGAACTGGCGCAGCTTGTTGAGCAGCACGGCGTGGCCCAGGTGCAGATCCGGCGCGGTGGGGTCGAAGCCGGCCTTGACGCGCAGCGGGCGCCCTTCGGCCAGACGTTTTTCGAACTCCACGGCCGGCAGGATTTCATCGGCGCCGCGGGCGAGTTCTTCGAAGCTCGATTCCATGTTCGATTCCATGGCGATGCGGTGAAAAACCCAGCATTTTACCCGCGCACGGGGACAAGCCGCCGACCCTGCAAGGCCCGATCAAGCAGTCTGATAAAATGGCCGTTACTTAAGCCATCCTTTTTATTTACCGAACCCAGGCATGCAAGGCCACCGCCACTCTCTGTTCGCCGGCATCCGGCCCAAGACCCGCTGGCTGCTGGCCGTATCCGCACTGCCCCTGTTCGGCATGGTTGCCGCCTTCGGCGTAGCCCCCGATACCGACACCCGGCCCGTCCCCGCGCGTACGCTGGTGCAAAGCCTCACCCCCGCGCTGCCCGCGGCACCCGCCGAACAGACGTATTACCGCATCGACGAACTGGCGCGCGGCGACACCGTTGGCGATGTTCTGCGCCGCATGGGTGTGGACGATGCCGACATCCAAGCGCTGGTTGCCACGCCCGGCGTGGTCGGCGCCGGCCTCACGCGCCTACGCGCCGGGCAGCGCCTGGAGGGGCGCGTGGGCGACGACGGCAGCCTGCAGACCCTGGCGTTCGGCGCGCGCGGCCACGAAGTGCGCGTGCGGCGGGTGGGCGACGGCTTTGCCCTGG
The DNA here is from genome assembly GCA_021849595.1 of Pseudomonadota bacterium. Taxonomy (GTDB): domain Bacteria; phylum Pseudomonadota; class Gammaproteobacteria; order Burkholderiales; family Thiobacillaceae; genus JAJXXS01. Next base: position 34,278 of record JAJZSR010000002.1, read on the forward strand.
ACACCCAACCGGTGGCCGTGGAATATCAGGTGCTGATGCGCTCCGGCCGTGTCCGAGACTCCCTGTACGACGCGCTGGACGCCGCCCAGGTGCCCGAGGGCGTGGCGGAAAAAATGCTGGATTTATTCTCGGGCGATCTCGATTTCCGCCGTGACCTGCGGCCGGACGATCACTTTTCCGTGGTTTACCGCATGCGCTATCGGGACGGCGAAGCGGTGGGGGAACCGCAGATTCTGGCCGCCGAATTCGTCAACCGCGGCCGCGCCTACCGCGCCGTGCTGTACCGCAATGCGCAGGGGCGGGAGGAATACTACACGCCCGACGGCCAGCCGCTGAAAAAAGCCTTCCTCAAATCGCCCCTGGACAATTCGCGCATCACCTCCGGCTTCACCCTGGCGCGCTACCATCCCCTGCTGCACACCATGCGCGCGCATAAGGGGATCGACTACGCAGCACCCATCGGCGCACGCGTGAAAACCGTAGCCGACGGCAGGGTGAGCTTCGCCGGCTGGCAAAACGGCTACGGCCGCCTCGTGGTCGTCCAGCATGCCGGACTCTACAGCAGCGCCTATGGTCACCTGGCGGGCTTCGGCCCCGGCATACGCAAAGGCAGCCGCGTGACGCAGGGCCAGGTCATCGGCTACGTGGGTCAAAGCGGTCTGGCCACCGGGCCGCATCTGCACTATGAGTTCCGCATCGCCGGGGTGCAGAAGAACCCTCTGGCCCTCAATCTGCCCTCCGCCCGCACCCTGGCCGGCGCCGAGCGGGTACGCTTCCTGACCGCCAGCCGGATCTGGACCGCGCGCCTGGACCTGTTGCGCGGCACCCGCATCGCCGCCCTCGATTGAACCTCCCTGACGCCGCCACCGGCTACTACATCGGCCTCATGTCCGGCACCAGCCTGGACGGGGTGGATGCGGTGCTGGCCGCGTTCGGGCCCGATGCGGCCCTGCCCCGTCTGGCGGCCAGCCACTACCTCGCCTACACGGACGAGTTGCGCGAGCGCTTGCTGGCATTGAACGCCAGCGGCGCCGACGAGTTGCATCGCGCTGCCATGCTGGGCAACGATCTCGCCCGTCTGTACGGCCGGGCTGTCCAGGAACTGCTGCACAAGGCGGGCGCGCAAGCCGCCCAGGTCCGCGCCATAGGCAACCACGGCCAAACGGTGCGCCACCGCCCGGAACAGGGCTATACGCTGCAGATGGGCAATCATGCCCTCTTGGCCGAATTGACCGGCATCGACGTAGTGGGCGACTTTCGCAGCCGCGATATCGCCGCGGGCGGCCAGGGCGCGCCCCTGGTCCCGGCCTTTCACGCCCTGCTGGGCGACAGCCAGAAAAAGCGCGTGGTGGCCAACATCGGCGGCATCGCCAATCTGACGCGCCTGCATCCGGGGCTGCCGGTCATCGGCTTCGACAGCGGCCCGGGCAACCTGCTCATGGATGCCCATATTCGGCGTGCGCGCGACCTGCCTTATGACGCCGACGGCGCCTGGGCGGCCGGCGGCCAAATCCTGCCCGCCCTGCTGGAGAAGCTGCTGGCAGACCCATATCTGCAAAAAGCGCCGCCCAAAAGCGTGGGGCGCGAGGAATTCAACCTCGATATCCTCGACCACAACCTGACGCCAGATATGGCTGCCGCGGACATTCAGACCACGCTGCTGGAATTCACCGCCGTGAGCCTGGCCGACGCCATCCGCCGCCATTGCCCGGGCAGCGAGGAAATCTATGTCTGCGGCGGCGGCGCGCACAATTCGGCGCTGCTGGCGCGCCTGAGCGCGCTGGTGCATCCCGCACGCGTGACCGGCAGTGGCGCACTGGGGATAGACCCCGACTGGATGGAGGCCCTGGCATTCGCCTGGCTGGCGCGCCAGACGCTTTTACGCCTGCCGGGCAACCTGCCGGAAGTGACGGGCGCGCGCGGCCCGCGCGTTCTGGGCGCGATCTATCCGGCCTGAGTCGGCCCTTTGCGATGGCGCTGAACCATGCGCTGCAAAGCCGCCCGCAGGGGGCCGTCGTCCAGGCGTTGCGAGGCCTGTTCGAGTTCCCCGAGGGCCCTGTCCGACAGGGGCCGGCGCGCTACCTTGACCGGCCGGGCGAGCTGCAGATGGGGCACGACCCGCACGCGCAGGTCCTGGACATCGCCGGCTTCGGCCAGGGTCTTTATTAGTCGCGGCGCCAATTGGCGCAGGCGGCTGGCCGCGGCACCGCTACCGCAAGCGAGCATGAGCATGCCGTCGCGCCAGCCGGCCACAACGACAGCGCCGCGCAATTCCCCCGGCAGCGCGCAATCCACCGCCGCCTGCCAGACCAGCAGGCGGCGCGCCCCCGCCCATAGGGGGTCACGCATCTCACCCAGCCAACGGTGCAACGAGATCGGTTTCAAAACTGAACTATCCCCGTAAAACGCTCAAGCGCGCAGCGGTGGCGCCGTAAAATGGCTGGACGGCGCGAAGTTCCCGCCGCCGACAACGATACAGGGATTTATCATGAGTGCGAATGCGTCGGGTGCCGACAAACGCCAGCAAATCCGCTTTGCCGTCATCCATCCGGCGATGCTGCTGCTGGACGGCCGGGAGCGGGTCGCAGGCGAGATTCGGGACTTCTGCATGGGAGGCGTCTTTTTCCGCTTCACCCCGCCCGCCCCGCCGCAGGACTTCTGGTTGAACCTGAAAAACCCCTTGACGCAAATCCAGTTCGAGGCGCCCGGAAAGGGCGGCAACCGCAGCTTCAGCCTGGCCACCCGCCTGGTCCGCGTCAACGACCTGGGCGCCGGCCTGGTGTTTTCCGAGCCGCCCTTCGAGGCCTTGCGGGCGTTGCAGAAAATCTCCGTGCGCGCCCGCTTGCAGAAATTCTCCGCGCGCATCTACGGCGAAGACGGCGCCCGCCTGCGCGAAGAGGCCAAAAGCCTATTGCTCGACATTCTGGAGCGCAGCACGCAGGAGTGGCTCGCGGCAGCGGCGGAAAAATTGCAACTGGAAGCCGCCCGCGCGCCCGGCATGGACGAATATCGCGGCCTGCTCGCGGCCCAGGAGGAAGTGAAGCTATCCGGAAAAGCGACGGTGACGGACTTTGTGGCGCGAGTGGAAGCGGGCTTCACCCGGCCCAGGGCCGCAGAAACCACCTCCCCCTGGGTGGACTCGTCCTTCGCCCTGGTGGAAAAGGAAGAATTCGAGGACTGGCTGTCCGTTGCCGGAGAAGCCAACCGCATCGTCGAAAACCTGGCCGAAACCTGGTACCGGGTCGATCGCGGCCTGGAGGCCGTGTACGGCTTCGCCCAGCAGGGACGCGAAAACCCCTTCGCCGCCGCGCCCCTGCTGGACGCTTTCCGCCACGCCTGTCAGGAACTGAAAGTCAGCCCGCGCGCGCGCCAAGTTCTCTACAAGGCCTACAGCGAGGCCGTCGGCCCGCACCTGGAAGTGCTCTACGGGCGGCTGGCCGAGATTCTGCCCGCCCCGGCGGAAGCCCCGCAGACGACACCGGAACCCGCCGAGGCGCACGCGCCGGACGCCTCCGCGCCTCCAGAAACCACCGGCGGGAACCAGCCCGCCGCCGCCCTGCCTACGACCGGCGAACCCGCCCGAAGCGCAGCCGCCTCCCCACCCCAAGGGCCGGGCGCTTTCAGCCGCATGGCAAACGCCTTGTTCGATTTGTTCCGCAGGTTTCCGGGCAGCGCATCGGCACCGCCGGCTCCTGCCCTGGGCGGCAGCGCAGGCAGCGGCCAGCCCGGCGCACCCTTGCAGGCGGGCCCGGCACTGGCGCAAAAATGGCGTGAACGCCTGACCCGCACGCCCGATCCCGTGCTGGCCGAGAAGCTCGGAGCCGCGCAGAGCGACCCCAAGGCACAGCAAAGCCTCAATGTTTTCGGTAGCCTGCTGGACGCCATCCACAGCGAAAAATCCCTGGCCGCCGGTGCGCGCCCCTATCTCGATCGCTTGGAAGGGCCGCTGTTGCGCATGGCCATGACCGATCCGCGCTATCTCAATTCGCCCGGACATGCCGCCCACCGCGTGGTCAACGCGCTCGACCGCCTCACCTTGGTGGCAAGCGACGACGGCCGCATCACCGACGAGCAATTGCTCAAGATCATCAACCGCTGGACCCAGCGCATCGAGGCCGAATCCGCCAGGAACCCGGCGGTTTTCGAAGAAGCGCGCATGCAACTGGAAAAAGTGCTCAAGCCGCTGCTCAAGGCGCGCAGCCTGCGCATCACGCGCCTGCTGGAAGTCTGCGAGGCGCGCCAGCACATGGAAAAAATCCGCCGCGACGTGGAACGGCGGCTTTTCGAGCGCCTGGGCACCGATCCCGTTCCGAAGCTCATCCTGGAGCTGATCGACGGCGGCTGGCAGGCCTATCTTTTGCGCCTGACCCTGCGTCAGGGCGAAGGCGCGGAAGAAACCCTGCACGCCTGGGAAGTGCTCGACCGGTTGCTGGCCTTGGCCGGTGGCACCGCCTTGCCGCGACGCGAGGCGCGCAGCCTACTCGAATATGTGGAAACGCGCCTGGCACTCGTCAACCCCGATGTCCGGGAACGCGATCAGCTCGCCGACGCCCTGGCCGGCTGGCTGCTCGGTCATGCCCCCGAGCCTGAGCGCGCCAGCTACCGCATGCGTGCGGACGACGCCGGCCTGCTGCCGCCGGGCGAAAGCGCGCTCGCGCAATTGGGCCGGGTGCAGTTGGGAGACTGGTATCAATTCGAGGGCAGCCCCCTGCCCCTGCAACTGGTCTGGCTGGGCGAAGACCCCGCCCTTTACGTCTTCGCCAACTACCGGGGCATCCGCAAGCTGGAATGGAAGGCTCACGAACTGGCGGAACGCCTCGAATCGGGCCAGGCGCGCCGCTGCGAAAACCTGGATCAGCCGCTCATGGACCGTTCCTTCAGCGCCATGATCGAACACCTGCACCGCTATCTGCTGCAGCAAACCAGCCACGACGCGGAAACCGGGCTCATGGACCGCAAATCCTTTCAGCGCGAGTTGCGCCGCGGTCGCCATCTCACGCCCGCCAAGGCGGACCAGGGCCAGGCGGTGGCGGTGCTGGACGTGGAGGATTTGCGCCTGCTCAAGGACGGCGCCGCACCCGCGGACTATCAGGAACAGATCAAGGCGCTGGTCGAGCTGCTCGCCAAAAATCTGCCGCCCGAAACCCCGCTGTGCCGCTTCGGCGAATACAGCTTCGCCCTGCACCTGGCCCGCATCAGCCAGGACAGCCTGCGCCTGCTCCTGGAACGGCTCATTCATCAAGTCAACCAGGTCACCTTCCGGCGCGGCGAGACGCCCCTGTCGTTGACCATCAATGCCGGCGCCGTGTGGTACCGCGAAGGCTTTCGCGCCGAAGAGCTGCTGCATCGGGCCGATGCCGCCTGTGTGGCCGCCAAGCACGAAGGCCGCAACCGCATGGTATTCGAGCAGGATGCCGGCGAGGAAAGCGATGCCCACGCCGAACTCTCGCATTGGGCAGCCCGGCTCAATGACTTGACGGCCTCTGATCGGCTGAGCGTCGTTTGCCAGCCCGTGCTGCAAACGGGCAACGTGTTCGCGGCACCGGTGTTCTACGAAGTGCTGCTGAACCTGCACGACGCCGACGGCGATGGGATTTCCACCCAGGATTTCATCGACGCGGTCGAGCGGCTGCATCGCATGGCGGAACTGGACCGCTGGATGGTCGCCCATATCTTCGCCTGGCTGCGCGCCCATCCGGAGGCCTTCGGCCATGTCGGCGGGCTGTCCATCAATATGTCGGCGCAGTCCATCAACAGCGGCAGCTTTCTTGATTTTCTGGTGGAAGAACTGGAAACCGGCGGCTTCGCCGCGAACAAGATCGTGTTCGAGATCACCGAAGGCGCCGCCTTCGACAACTACAGCCAGGCCGAGCGCTTCATCCGTCAGGTGCGGCGCTACGGCTGCAGTTTCGCCCTGGACGATTTCGGCACAGGCTTTTCGCAATACGCACATTTGCGCAACCTGACCGTCGATTACCTGAAGATCGACGGCGCCTTCATCCGCGAGCTGGACAAGAGCGAAGTGGATCAGGCCCTGGTCAGCTCCATGAAGGAAACCGCCGCCTTCCTGGGTGTCAAAACCGTGGCGGAATTCGTGGAAAACCGCGCCGTGCTCGACAAGCTCAGGGAACTGGGGGTCGATTATGTGCAGGGCTTCCACTTCGGCCGCCCGCTGCCCCTCGAAACCCTGCTGAGCCCCGCCGCCGCCTGAAAGCGCCACGCCGGGGGCGCAAAAAGGCCGCCTCGGCCGTATGCTAATATGTTTGTTTTTCGGGTCCGCTCGTCGTCCAGCCGGGCGGGCACTCGCCTTCCAGTGACCTGTCCCCATGCTGCAGACCCTGCTCAAGAAAGTCATCGGTAGCCGCAACGACCGGCTCATCAAACAGTATCGGCAGAAAGTTCAAGCCATCAACGCACTGGAAGCCGGCACGCAGCAGCTTTCGGACGAAGCGCTCAGGGCCAAGACCGAGGAATTCCGCGCGCGCCATCAGAAAGGCGAAGCCCTGGATGCCCTCCTCCCGGAAGCCTTCGCCGTCGTGCGGGAAGCCGGCCGCCGGGCGATGGGCATGCGCCACCACGACGTGCAGCTCATCGGCGGCATGGTGCTGCATGACGGCAAGATCGCGGAAATGCGCACCGGCGAAGGCAAGACCCTGGTGGCGACGCTGCCTGCCTATCTCAACTCGCTGGCGGGCAAGGGCGTGCACGTGGTCACGGTGAACGACTACCTGGCCAGCCGCGACGCCGAATGGATGGGGCACATCTATCGCTTTCTGGGATTGACGGTGGGCGTGAACCTGTCGCAGATGCCCCACGGTGAAAAGCAGGCTGCCTATGCCGCGGACATCACCTATGGCACCAACAACGAATTCGGCTTCGATTACCTGCGCGACAACATGGTGTTCCAGCCGAGCGAAAAGGTGCAGCGCAGCCTGTCCTATGCCATCGTCGACGAAGTCGACTCCATCCTCATCGACGAGGCACGCACGCCGCTCATCATTTCCGGCCACGCCGAGGACAGCACCGAACTGTACCAGCAGGTGGATGGCATCCCGGCCCGGCTCACCCGTCAGGAAAAAGAAGACGGCGAAGGCGACTACTGGGTCGACGAAAAAGCCCACCAGGTGCTGATTTCGGAAACCGGCCATGAAAAAATCGAGGCCGCACTCACCGAGATGGGCTTGCTGGCCGAGGGCTCCAGCCTCTACGACGCGGCCAACATCCGTCTCATGCACCATATCAATGCCGCGCTGCGCGCCCACGCGGTCTATCACCGCGATCAGCATTATGTCGTGCAAAACGGCGAGGTAATCATCGTCGACGAATTCACCGGGCGGCTCATGGCCGGCCGGCGCTGGTCCGAAGGCCTGCATCAGGCCGTGGAAGCCAAAGAGCGGGTGGAAATCCAAAAGGAGAACCAGACGCTGGCCTCCATTACCTTCCAGAATTACTTCCGCATGTACGAGAAGCTTTCCGGCATGACCGGCACGGCGGACACGGAGGCCTACGAATTCCAGCAGATCTACGGGCTGGAAACCGTGGTGATCCCCACTAACAAGCCCATGATCCGCAAGGACGAGCATGACCAGGTATACCGCACCCTCAAGGAAAAATACCAGGCGGTCATCAAGGATATCCGCGACTGCCGCGACCGCGGCCAGCCGGTGCTGGTGGGCACCACTTCCATCGAGATCAACGAGTATCTATCCCAGTTGCTGACCCAGGAGAAGCTGCCGCACCAGGTGCTCAACGCCAAGCAGCACGCGAGCGAAGCGCAAGTGGTCACGCAGGCCGGCAAGCCCGGCGCCATCACCATCGCCACCAATATGGCGGGGCGCGGCACGGACATCGTGTTGGGCGGCAACATCTCCAAGGAACTGGACGCGATAGACGCCGACGAGGCACTGAGCGAGGCCGACAAGGCAAGCGGCAAGGAAGCACTGAAAGCCGGTTGGCAGCAGTTGCACGACCAGGTATTGGCCGCCGGCGGGCTGCACATCATCGGCACCGAGCGCCATGAATCCCGCCGCGTGGACAACCAACTGCGAGGCCGCTCAGGCCGCCAGGGCGACCCCGGCTCCTCGCGTTTTTATCTATGCCTGGAAGATCCCCTGCTGCGCATATTCGCGTCCGACCGCGTGGCCGCCATCATGGATCGGCTGAAAATGCCCGAGGGCGAAGCCATCGAGCATCCCTGGGTCACGCGCGCCATCGAAAATGCCCAACGCAAGGTGGAAGCGCGCAACTTCGATATCCGCAAGCAGCTTCTGGAATACGACGACGTCGCCAACGACCAGCGCAAGGTCATCTATGCCCAGCGCAACGAGCTTTTGGCCAGCGTCGACGTGGCGGAAACCATCGCCGCCATGCGCGCCGACGTCGTCAACGGCCTCATCGACCAATACCTACCGCCCGGCTCGATGGAGGAACAATGGGATGTAGCCGGGGCCGAAAAAGCCCTGCTGGGGGAATTGAACCTCGATGTGCCTCTGGCACGCTGGCTGGAGGAAGACAAATCCCTGGACGAGCAAGGATTGCGCCGCAAAGCGGTGGAGGCCGGCGACACCGCAGCCCAAGTGCGCGACGAACAGGCCGGCGCCGAGGTCATGCGCCAGTTCGAGCGCGCCGTCATGCTGCAAAGCCTGGACACCCATTGGCGCGAGCACCTCGCTGCGCTGGACCAGCTGCGGCAAGGCATCCATCTGCGCGGCTATGCGCAGAAAAACCCCAAGCAGGAGTACAAGCGCGAGGCCTTCGAGCTGTTTTCAGCCATGCTGGATGCCATCAAGTTCGAGGTGACCCGCGTCGTGTCCACGGTGCAAGTGAAGGGCGCGGAGGACGTGGCGCAAGTGGAAAGCGAGCGCGAAACCCTCGCGGATGTGCAGTTCCAACACGCCGAGTATGCGCAAGAAACCTTGCCCACTGAGCCTGTACCGCCGGAACCCCCCCCCGCCGCTAGCCAGCCTTATCACCGCGATTTCCCCAAGGTCGGGCGCAACGACCCCTGCCCCTGCGGCTCCGGCAAGAAATACAAGCACTGCCACGGCCAACTGACCTGAAGGCCTCGCTCGGCCGCCGCTGGTAGAATTTTGCGCATGTCCGAGTACAACGAAGACGCTTATCGCCAGGCGCGCAAGGATTACATCCCCACGCCCTGCCCCTTCGAGCGCGCCCTGCTGTCGCTCTGTGTCGGCTGCAGCCGAGCAAGAAAGCTGAACCTGGCAGAACGCGAAGCCATCGGCTGCGGCGATGCCGCAGTGCAGCCGCATTGCCGCGCGCTCTATCAGGCTCTGCACGACAATGCCCGCTTCGCCCTCAAGGTTCAGCAAGGCATGGCGTGGCCTTTCGGCAAGGAAATCCGCGCCCAGTGCGGTGGACTGCGCGGGCTCGCGGCGGTGATGGGCGGCGACGGCGGCTATGTGGACGACGCCGCCGGCGTGGTGCTGGCTGCGCTCGATCGCCACGGCGAAATCGCCGCACTGCCCTACCCTGAAATCATGCGCGGCGTGGTGCATTACCAGCCGCGCCAGCGGCGCCGCTGAATCACTGCGGCACTGGCGCGCTGCCACGCAGCCATAAAAAAGCCCCGCGAACGCGGGGCTTTTTGTTGCCGGCCGCAGGACTCTGCATGGTCGGCCGGGGAACGCGACCGGACTTACATCATGTCCATGCCGCCCATCCCGCCCATGCCGCCTCCGCCGCCCATGGGCGCAGGCTTGTCTTCCGGCAGTTCGCCCACCATGGCTTCGGTGGTCAGCATCAGGCCGGCAATGGACGCAGCATTCTGCAGGGCGGTACGGGTCACCTTGGCGGGATCGAGCACGCCCATCTCCACCAAGTCGCCGTACTCGCTGCTGGCGGCGTTATAGCCGTAGTTACCCTTGCCTTCGAGCACCTTGTTCACCACCACGGACGCTTCTTCGCCGCAGTTGTAAACGATCTGGCGCAGCGGCTCTTCGATGGCGCGCATGACGATCTTGATGCCGGCGTCCTGGTCATGGTTGTCGCCCTTCAGGCTGCTGATGGCGCTCTTGGCACGCAGCAGGGCGACGCCGCCGCCGGCCACAATGCCTTCTTCCACCGCCGCACGGGTAGCGTGCAGAGCATCTTCCACGCGCGCCTTCTTCTCTTTCATTTCCACTTCGGTGGCTGCACCCACCTTGATGACCGCGACACCGCCGGCCAGTTTGGCCTTGCGCTCCTGCAGCTTCTCGCGATCATAGTCGGAGGTGACTTCCTCGATCTGCTTGTTGATCTGGGCGATGCGGCCCTTGATGTTGTCGGCGGAGCCGGCGCCATCGATGATGGTGGTGTTCTCCTTGCCCACCTCGATGCGCTTGGCGCGGCCGAGGTCCTGCAGCGTGGCCTTCTCCAGCGACAGGCCCACTTCCTCGGCGATCACGGTGCCGCCCGTGAGGATGGCGATGTCTTCCAGCATGGCCTTGCGGCGGTCGCCGAAGCCGGGCGCCTTGACGGCACAGGTCTTGAGAATACCGCGGATGTTGTTCACCACCAGAGTGGCCAGCGCTTCACCGTCCACGTCTTCGGCGACGATCAGCAGAGGCCGACCGGCCTTGGCGACCTGCTCCAGTACCGGCAGAAGGTCGCGGATATTGGAGATCTTCTTGTCGTGCAGCAGGATGAAGGGGTCTTCCAACGCAGCGATCTGCTTGTCCGCATTGTTGATGAAATAAGGTGAGAGGTAGCCGCGGTCGAACTGCATGCCCTCCACGACGTCCAGTTCGTTCTCCAAGCCAGAGCCGTCTTCAACCGTAATGACGCCCTCTTTGCCCACTTTGTCCATGGCACCGGCGATGATGTCGCCGATGGAGGAATCGGAGTTGGCGGAAATGGAGCCTACCTGAGCGATTTCCTTGCTGGTGGTGCAGGGCTTGGCGATCTTCTTCAGTTCCCCGACCAGGGCCACGACGGCCTTGTCGATGCCACGCTTGAGGTCCATGGGATTCATCCCGGCGGCGACATACTTCATGCCTTCATTGAGGATGCTTTGCGCCAGCACGGTGGCGGTGGTGGTGCCGTCGCCGGCCACGTCGGAAGTCTTGGAAGCGACTTCCTTCACCATCTGCGCGCCCATGTTCTCGAACTTGTCCTTCAGCTCGATTTCCTTGGCCACGGATACACCATCCTTGGTGATGGTAGGCGCGCCGAAGGAACGGTCGAGCACGACGTTGCGGCCTTTGGGGCCCAGGGTGACTTTGACGGCGTTGGCCAGGACATTGACCCCGGCCACCATCTTTTGGCAGATCGGAA
>JAJZSR010000091.1 GCA_021849595.1 Pseudomonadota bacterium
CAGGTGCGATGGCCGAAGGCCTGCTCGATCACCCGCCGCCAGCCGGCACGGTGGAAAAAAGTCGCCGCCGGATGGGCCATGACATAGGCATCCCAGCGCGCCTCCTCGCCCGGCACGAGCAGCCGCAATGCGGGAGCCGCCCCGGGGGCGGCCGGCGTCGGGAGGGGGTTCGTGGTCGGCATGTCAGTCGCGCAGGAACACCTGGTCCACACGATCCCAGGCGAAGTCGCGCAACAGGCGCCTGAGCCGTGCCTCCATGCGCTCCAGGTTGACGTAATGGCGGAAGCGCGTCTTCAGGCTCACGCCGCTCTGGCGCGGCTGATCCGGGTCCACTTCCCAGGGATGGAAGTAGAACATGCAGGGCGCCTGTTCTTTGTCGTTGACCTGCCGCAGCAGCCAGCGCGACACGCCATAGGGCAGCAGGCGAAACCAGCCGCCTCCCGCCGCCGGCCAGTTGCGCCCCAGCAAAGGCACCGTGGTGGGCGGCAGCTCCCACAACATGTCGTGCAGCCGGTAGGGAAAGCGCGGCGCCTCCGGCATACCGTAATGGTCGTGCTTCACCGGGTAGATGCTGGAACTGTAGCGGTAGCCGGCGGCCCTGATCTCGTCCACCGCCCACCAATTGCGCCGGCTGATGGAGAAACTCGGCGCCCGATAGCCGCGCACCTCCGTCCCGCACAAATCTTCCAGGAGTTTCTTGGCGCGCGTGATGTCCTCGCGAAACCGTTCGGGTGACAAATCGCTGGCGCGCTCGTGGCCATAGCCGTGGCTCGCGACTTCGTGGCCATGGTCGGCGATGCGGCGCACCACGGTCGGGTGGCGCTCGGCGATCCAGCCCAGGGTGAAGAAAGTAGCCTTGGCGCCGCCCTCGTCCAGCAGCCCCAGAATCAAGTCGACATTGCGCTCCACCCGGCAGGGCAGGCGCTCCCAGTCCGCGCGCGCAATGTGCGGGGCGAAGGCGGAAACCTGGAAATAATCCTCCACATCCACGCTCATGGCGTTGCGCAGGGTCTTGTTCATATGCCTCCCCTTCCCCGCATCAGGCCGCCTTGAGCCTTTCCGTCTCCGCCAGCCAGGCGCGGATGACGGCAGCGATGCGCTGGGCGGCGCACCCGTCCCAGTAGTGGGGAATGCGCCCGGCCGGGCCGCGGCCGGCGAGGATCTCGGCCACGGCCCGTCTGAGCCGCGCGGTATCGGTGCCGACGAGTTGGTTCGTGCCCTGGGTCAGGGTGATGGGCCGCTCGGTGTTCTCGCGCAGGGTAAGGCAGGGCACGCCCAGGGCGGTGGTTTCTTCCTGGATGCCGCCGGAATCTGTCATCACCAGGCTCGCGTCCCGCATGAGTCCCAGCATTTCCAGATAGCCCAGAGGCGGCAACACCGTCAGGCCGGCGAGCAGGCCCTGCAGGCCGAAGGCCTCGATGCGCCCGCGCGTCCTGGGATGAACGGAAAAGACCACGCGCAGCCCGCGCCCGATGTCCGCCACGGCTTCGAGCAGGCCCGCCAGCGTGGCCGCGTCGTCCACATTGGATGGGCGATGCAGGGTCAGCAGCGCGTAGCTGCCGGGCGCCGCGCCCAGGGTCTGCACCGCCGGCACGGCACGCGCCAGGTTGCGGTGCAAGCTGTCGATCATGACGTTGCCGACGAAATGCGCGCGTTCCTCGGGGATGCCCTCGCGCCGCAGGTTGTCCAGCGCCTCCGCCTCGGTGAGGAACAGCAGGTCGGAGAGCTGGTCGGTGAGCACGCGGTTGACTTCCTCGGGCATGGCGCGGTCGAAGCTGCGCAGCCCGGCCTCCACGTGGATTACCGGCACGCCGCGCTTGGCCGCCACCAGGGCGCAAGCCAAGGTGGAATTGACGTCGCCCACCACCAGCACCGCGGCCGGCGCCTCGCTTTCCAGCACCGGCTCGAAGCGCTTCATCACTTCGGCGGTCTGCACCGCGTGCGACGCCGAACCCACCTCCAGATAATGGTCGGGCGCCGGAATGCCCAGATCGCGGAAGAAGCAGTCGTTCATGGCCGGGTCGTAGTGCTGGCCCGTGTGCACCAGGCGGCAGGTCAGCCCGGCCTCCGCGAGCGCGCCCAGCACCGGGGCGATCTTCATGAAATTGGGCCGCGCACCGGCCACGCAGAGGATAGGGCTCATGACCGCGCGCTCAGCCCGGACTGCGGTCTGCCTCGGCCCCGCCTTCGGGGGCGTTTTTCTCGCTCACCACGTAGAGTATTTTGCGCACGATGGGCAGGATGCGATTGAGCGAGCGCTCCATTTGCTCCACCCGCTGGACCAATGGCGGCGTGGCCTCCTCCGCGACGGCGCCGCGGCTGCCGTTGGCCGCGCGCGTCGCGCCATATTGGCCGGGCTCCTGGTGCGCCACTTCCTTGCGCAAATCCTGAATCACTTCGTTGATCTCGGCAGCGTCGAAACGTGCCTTCTCTTCCAGGTAGCCGTACAGCAGGAGACGGTCGCAGAAGGTGTTGATGCGCCGCGGGATGCCGCCGGTAAAACCGTGCAGCTCGGCGAAAGCGGCGTCCGAAAAGGAAGGGTTGCCCACCCAGCCCACGGTCTTCAAGCGGTGTTCGATGTAGCCCTGTGTCTCGTCCGCGTCCATGGGGCCCAGGTGATAGGAGGCGATCACGCGCTGGCGCAGCTGCTGCATGTCCTGGCTTTGCAGGATGCCGCGAAATTCCGGCTGGCCGAGCAGGAAGGTCTGCACGAGGGAGCGCTCATCGCTCTGGAAGTTGGACAGCATGCGCAACTCCTCCACCGCGCGCGGTGTGAGATTCTGCGCCTCGTCCACCACCAGGAGCACGCGTTTGCCCTGGCGCGTGGCGGCCACCAGGTAATCCTCCAGATTTTTGAGCAGCGCGGATTTGGTGATGCCCTCGTGCTCCAGCCCCAGTGCGGCGCCAACGCTGCGCAGGGTATCTTCGGCATCCAACTGGGTGCTCACCAGTTGGGCGGCGATGATGTTCTCGCTTTCCAACTGGCGGAACAGATTGCGTACCAGCGTGGTCTTGCCCGCCCCCACTTCGCCGGTGATGACGATGAAGCCCTCGCCCAGGGAGAGGCCGTATTCCAGATAGGCCATGGCGCGGCGATGTCCCTTGCTGCCGTAAAAGAAGCGCGGGTCCGGGCTGAGCTGGAAGGGTTTGGCGGAGAAGCGGTAATACGACTCGTACACGGTTTCAGAACGTCACAGTGATCATGGCGAGCAGGCTGTTGGCGATATAGTCAACGGACGATACGTTGGAGTTCAGCTGCTGATAGCGGTACATCAGGCTGCCCGTGGTGTTCTTGCCGAACTGACGGTTAAGCCCGACGCTGCCCAGGTAATACATGTCGTTGCGCGCCACGGGGGTAAACACCCCTGCGGGTATTTGGTTATTGGTGACGCCAGCGGTCGCCACCAGGCTGGCGTGCGGGGTCAGTTGATAGGTCGCCATCGCCATGACGTAGCGGCTGCGGTCTTCGAAATTGCTGAGCTGGTACAAGCGACGCACATCCGAGCCCGTGAGGCTCAAGCTCAGGCGCTGGCGGGGCGTCCAGGTCACTCCGGCGATGAAGGCCTTGCTGATGAAAACCTGGTTGTACGGCAGGGATACGGCACCCACCGCCAGCGTGTTCTGCAGGAGGGTACATCCGGGCTGCGGCGGAACGATGCTGCTGTTGGACGCCACCTGAGTCGTGCCGCAATCCCAGACATAAAAGCCCACCAGGGCGTTGAGGAACATGGGCAGCGTGCTGATGCTCTGCGTATAGCTGGCCGTCCAACTGGAAAGCGGCGTGCGCTGGTTGAGCGAGAAGCCGTAGGTGCGGCCGAAGTAGCGGTGCCCCACCGAGCCCGAAATACTGGTGCGCTCGCTCGGCCTCCAAGCCAAGCCCGCGCTCCAGAAATTTCCGCTCGTGTTGGTAAGCGAAAGATACTGGTTGTCGTCCCGCCCCACCGTGCCGTTGACCTGCAGGTGGCGGGTCAGCAGATAACCGAGCGTCCCGGACACAGTGCGCAGATAGGCATTGGAAGAATATTGCGACAAGGTCGGGGCGTTTTGCAGCGTAGCCCGCGTATAGGAGTAGTTCAGATTCCAGGACAGACGGTAGAAGTCCGGCCCGCTGGCCACGCCCGCCTGCACGGCGGTCTGGTTGCTCTGCCCATAGCCGGCGTCGGGCGAATAGGTGCCGCTCTGCGTCACGCGCAGCGTAGCCACGGCCGTCCCGCCTATACGCTGCACGGCAGAGGGGCTGACGCTGTAGGTCGCGATGGTGACCAGATTGTTGTTGTTATTGCTGACGCTGGATCCCGTGGCCAGTAGATTGTTGTAGACCTGACTGACGTTGGCGCTGGCGTCCAGAAAAAGAACATTGCGCACCAGCGAAAAATGGCTGTTGGCGGCGAGGCTGTGATAGAGGTTGTTGGTCGTATTGCTGCTCGTGAAGCGAGTTACGTCGGACAGCGAATAACTGATGTTGTAGACCGCATTGGGATCGCCCAGGGAGGCCCAGCGAAAGCCCGGGCTCAGCGTCAGCACCAGCCCGGCCTGCTTGCTGTTGTTCGGCGCGAGGTTGATGTTGTCCGTGGCCAGCGCGCTGGCGCTGACATAAGGCGTAAACTGTCCGTTCACGGCATAGGCCTGCGGCGCCAGCAGGGCAGTGAACATCAAGCCGGCAAGCGGGCGCAGCCGGGGGGCCGAAAACAAGCGCCTACTTGCCATAGCTGCCATAGTAGCCATAGTAATAATCGCTGCCCGGCATAGGCGTGGCCTTGTTGAGCAACAGACCGACCACTTCGCAGGACTGGATGTGATTGATGGCCTCGCGCACGGCCTCCTGCGGGGTGCGCTCGGATTCCACCACCAGCACGATCTGCCCCATGTGGGAGGCCAAAACGCTGGCCTCGCTGGTGGCCAGCAGCGGCGGCGAATCGAAGACGATGATACGGTCCGGGTAGCGGTTGCCGATATCCTCCACCAACTGGGTCATGGCGCTGCTCGCCAGCAGTTCGGTGGCACGCTTGTAGGTGCGCCCGGCCGGCAGCACCGTAAGCTTGGCGATGTCGGTGCGGATGAGCAGGTCGGACAGGTGGAGATCCTTGTCGCGCAGTACGTCCAGCAGCCCACGGTCGGCCTGCAGGCCCAGGTATTCCGGCACACGCGGGCGCGCCACGTCTGCGTCCACCAGCAGCACGGTGCGCTCCATCTCCATGGCCATGGAGATGGCGAGATTGATCGCGCAATAAGTCTTGCCCTCCCCCGGCAGCGCACTCGTCACCATGATGAGATTGCCGTTCTTCACCCGTGCGGTGCCCAGGCCGAAGGCGTTGGCGATGAGGGGGCGCTTGATGATGCGGAATTCTTCCGCTGCCTGGCCTTTTTCGTTTTCCGGCGTGATGTAGCCCATATGCGACAGACGCGCCATATTCACCTGCTGGACTTGGCTGCGCGCATGCCCCTCCGCTTCCGACGCGGCACCCCAGATGGTGGCTGGATCCTCCACCGGCGGCGCACTGGCGGCCGGTATCTCGCGGCTGCGCCGCACGGCGCCCTCGATCAGGCTTTCCCTCGCCTGCGGCTCGGTTTCCGCACGTGCCGGAGGGGCCGACAGTTTGCCGGCGGCTTTTTCGATGATGCTCATGTCTCCCCCCTCAGGCGGCCGCGCGCGTAATCAGCAATTGCAGAGTCAGGATGACCCCGTAGGTGCCCAGCAGTCCCGCCAACCCGGCACCGTAGCTCACCAGGCCGCGGCGCCGGCGGCGGCGCGACTCGCCGTTCTCGAACTTGGTCACCGCACCCAGCACCGGCAGGCCGGTAAGCTCGCGCAGCGTGCGCCGGTCGCCCACGGTGCGGCGGATCTGGCTCATGGCGAAGGCCACCGCCACCCCGGCCAAGAGGCCCACCAAGGGCACCAGGGAAATCAACAGCGGGCGGTTGGGCCAGGCCGGGTTGAGCGGCACGCGCGGCGGGTCGATGACGCGGAAGTCCACGGTGTTGGTCTTGCTTTCCACGTTGCTGGAAATTTCCGCCTGCTGCTTGCGCTGCAGCAGATCCAGATATTGCTGCTTGTACACCCCATAATTGCGCATCAACTCGTTGTATTGCTGCTCCACTACAGGCAACGTGTTGGCGGCATTCCACAGTTGCTGATAGCGGCTCTGATATTCGGCCAGGCGCGCCTGCAGCGAGGCGACGTTGGCATCCGCCTCGGCGATGGCGACCGTGAGTTGCTGATAGACGGGGTTCTGTACCTTGGCTGCCGTGGACTTGGATTCCTGCGTTGCCTCCTGCTTTTTCTGCAGCTCCAGCTTGGCAATCAGGCGCTTGATGGCCTGCACGTCGGGATACTGGTCGGTGTATTGCAGGCGCAGCTGATCCAGCTTGCCCTGCAGGTCCTGGATGCGGGCGTCGATCTCGGGATTGGCCGCCACGGCCGCGGCGGCGCTCAGGGTCGGTTCAACATTGGCCAGTTGCTGCTTTAACTGGTTGCGGCTGTTGATTGCCTCCCGCAAAGTGAGTTGAGCCTGTTGTACCTGTGCCTGTGCCGCCTGCAGTTGGGAGATGTAATCTCCGCCCTGGCCCGGCAGCATGCCCAAGTGCTTCTGCTTGAATTCGCGCAGCGCCGTGTCGGCGGCATCAAGTTTTTGCTGATAATCCTGCAACTGTTGGTCGATGAATTTCTGCGAGCTGGCGATGTCCTGTCGGGTGCGCCCCAGGCTGCTCTCGACAAAAATGGTGAGCAGCGCCTGCACCACTTTCTTGGCGAGTTCGGGGTTGGAGTTCTGATAGCTGATGGTGTAGAGATTCTCGCGCCCCGTGTCGGAGATCACGATGCGACTCGCCAGGGTGTTGAGCATGTCGTCAGTCTGCTCCGGCGTCGTGGCTTTAAGATCCATGTCGGTCATGCGCGCCACTTTCTCCAGCGTCGGGCGTGACACCAGCACACGGGTCATGAGCTTGATCTGCTGGCCCACGTCGGGCTGCACCGTAAGCCCGGAGAGCAGGGGCTGCAACAGGCTCTGCGTGTCCACGTAGACGCGCGCGCTGGCCTCGTAGCGATCGTGCAGCAGAAAGACCCAAGCCCAGCCGGCGACGGACACCAGCCAAGCCACAACCAAAATGTACCAACGCCGGCGCCAGACCGCCTTGACCTGGCCAAGCAACTGCTGAAAGATCTGATCCATGTAAGGCCCCGGAAGAGTGGGCGGATATTCCCGCCCACGCAGCAAGAATCGCGTCTCAGAACAGGCTCTGCGGAATCACCAGAACGTCACCCGGCTTCATGGGCACGTTGTCGTTGATGTCGCCGCCGTTGAGCAGACTGTCGAGCTTCACGCCCAGGCGTTCCTCCTTGCCGTGCACCTTGCGCAGGATGTAGGCCTGGTTGCCCGCGGCATAGTCGGTCAGCCCGCCCACATCGATCATTACGTCGATCAGGCTCATGCCCTCGCGGTAATTGAGCGCCTGTGGCTTGGCGGCCTGCCCGATCACGCGTATCTGCTGGCTGTATGGCCCGACGCCGCCGGCCACGATGACGGTGACGATGGGATCCTGGATGTATTTGGAAAGCGTCTTCTCCAAGTCGCGCGCGAGCTGGCTGGGGGTCTTGCCTGCGGCCGGCATGTCCTCGACCAGGTTCATGGTCATCTTGCCGTCCGGCCGCACCGGATAGGTGCCGGAGAGATCAGGGTTGCGCCACACGAACACCTGCACGGAATCGCCCGGGCCGATGAGATAGGTCCAGTCGAAGGGTTTCTGGGTGGTGGGTGCGGGCGGATAGCTCGGGTTCATGCTGCAGCCTCCCAGCAACAGGGCCGTGAGCCCCACGACCGGCAGCAAGCGGCCGTTGAGTTTTATGGACATTTGTTCGAACCTCCTCGTTGACCCCATGGGTTGTGGACGATTATGCCAAAGGCGCCCAGTATTTTTGTGGCAGCCGCGTGTGCCCAACTCTAGCAACTCGCGGGCCACCGCAGGAACCCGGTGTGCGGCGCCCACGGCAACGGCGGCCAAGATATCCCAGCGCCCCGTCTGTGGCTATATATCCTTTGGCAAAGCGCCGCCGCGGGAAGCCGCGCTCCGTGCACCGCCCGGCCGTCGATTTCCCGCCGGTTCCGGCGAAACCCTGGCGCTTGCAGTATCATACCCCCATGCCCGACCGCCCTTTAGCCGATCTGGACGACCTGCGCGACGCCGTGCGCGATTTCGCCCTGGCGCGCCAATGGGAGGCCTATCACACGCCCAAGAACCTGGCCATGGCGCTGATCGTGGAAGCGGCGGAACTGGTGGAACGCTTCCAGTGGCTCACTCCCGAGCAAAGCCTGGCGCTCGACGACAGCCGGCGCGAGCAGGTGCGCCAGGAAATCGCCGACGTGCTGATTTATCTGACGCGTCTGGCCGACCTCCTGGACATCGATTTGCTGGACGCCGCCGCCAGCAAGCTGGCCATCAACGCGCGCAAATATCCGGTGGAACTGGCGCGCGGCAATGCCGCCAAGTATGACGAACTGCCCCCGCATGAAACCCCTTGAGCCCCCATACTACGCCCACCACGTTTTTTTCTGCACCAACCAGCGCGAGGACGGCGCGCGCTGTTGCGGAGCCGCGGGCGGCCAGGCCATGCGTGACTACGCGAAGAAGCAAATCAAGAAAATGAACCTCAACGGCCCGGGCAAATGCCGCATCAACAGCGCCGGCTGTATGGACCGCTGCAACGAGGGGCCGCTCCTGGTAGTGTACCCGGAAGGCATCTGGTACACCTATGTGGACGAGCAAGACATAGACGAGATCATCGAATCCCATCTCAAGCACGGGCAGGTGGTGAAACGGCTGCAGATCTGAGCCGCGTTCGCCCATGAACCGTTCCAAGCTGCGCATCCCCACGCCGGCCGGCCATACCGAGACCCTGGTGAACGACCCGCAGGAAGATCGCCGCGGGCTGATCTTCGTTGGCCACCCTCATCCCCTGCACGGCGGCAGCATGGACAACAAAGTGGTGCAGACCGTGGCACAGGCCGCCTACGCGCGCGGCTGGGTGGCCGTGCGCCCCAACTTCCGGGGCGTCGGCGCCTCGGACGGGCACTACGACGGCGGCATCGGCGAAGCCGCCGACATGCTGGCGGTGATCGAGTTCGTCGCCGGTCATTACCCCGACCTGCCGCTGCATCTGGCAGGCTTCTCCTTCGGCGCCTATGTACAACACCGCGTCGCCCAGTCTCTCGCCGCGCAAAGCCTGACCCTCATCGGCCCGGCCGTCACCCTTTATGACTTCGGTCCCGCTCCGTGTGCAAGCCATGTAATCCACGGTGAACTGGACGACATAGTGCCCCTGGCCGCCGTGCGCGACTGTACCGCGCTACGCGAAATTCCCCTCACGGTGGTGCCGCAGGCCAACCATTTCTTCGATCGCAAGCTCAAGGAATTGCGCCTGGCGGTGGAGGCGGCATGGCCATCCTGAGCGCGCGCGGGCTCGGCAAGCTTTATGGCGCCGCCGAAGTGGTCAAGAATCTGGACCTCGACCTTGCGCCCGGGCAATGCCTGGGCTTGCTGGGCCCCAATGGCGCGGGCAAGACCACCACGCTGCGCCTGCTGCTGGGTCTCATCGAACCCGATGCCGGCAGCGTGCAGGTGCTGGGCCTGCCGGTGCCGCGCGCCGCGCGCGAGGCGCGCATACGCATAGGCGTGGTGCCGCAGATGGACAATCTCGACCCGGATTTCACCGTGCGCGAGAACCTCGTCGCCTATGGCCGCTATTTCGGCCTGGACACCGCGACGCTGGCGGCGCGCATTCCCGCCCTGCTCGATTTCGCCGGCCTGGCCGCCCGCGCGGATGCGCGCGTGCCCACGCTCTCCGGCGGCATGAAACGGCGCCTGACGCTGGCGCGCGCGCTCGTCAACGACCCTGACTTGCTGTTTCTCGACGAGCCCACCACCGGTCTCGACCCGCAGGCCCGCCACGTCATCTGGCAAGGCCTGCGCCGCCTGCTGGGAGAGGGCAAAACCATGCTGCTCACCACGCATTTCATGGAGGAAGCCGAGCGCCTGTGCGACCGCGTCGTCGTGC
>JAJZSR010000092.1 GCA_021849595.1 Pseudomonadota bacterium
CTGGCGGCGGGAATGCTGTTCGCCATCGGCGTGCTGTCGGGCTATTTCGTGGTGCCGCTCAACGCCCTGCTGCAGCACCGCGGCCATCTGCTCATGGGCGCCGGGCACTCCATCGCGCTGCAGAACTTCAACGAGAACATCGGCATCCTGGTGCTGGTCAGCGCCTATACCTTCATGGTCAAGGCACAGTGGAGCATACACACCATCATGCTGCTGTTCGGATTGTTCATCAGCGTCATCATGACGCTGATCTGGCGGCGCCACCGGCTGGATCCCGTGCATTGACGGCGCCGGGCGGCGCGAAGAACGCCAGGGCCCGGGCCAGGCTGCGCGTGCGCGGCATGGGCGGCAGGCTTTTCAACAGCACCCGGCCGTAGGGTTTGTCGGCCAGGCGTGTGTCGCAGATCATGAGCACGCCACGATCCGTTTCCGTGCGGATGAGGCGCCCGGCGCCCTGCTTCAGGCTGATGCAGGCAGCAGGCAACTGCATATCCATGAAGGGATTGCCCCCCACGCGCCGGATGCGGTCCATGCGTGCGGCCGCCACCGGGTCGTCGGGCGGAGCAAAAGGCAGCTTGTCGATGACCACCAAGGACAGGGCGTCGCCGGGGATGTCCACGCCCTCCCAGAAACTCTGGCTGCCGAGCAGCACGCCGTTGCCGCTGCGCCGGAAGGCTTCCAGCATTTCCCGCTTGGGCGCCGCGCCCTGTACGAAAAGCGGAAAATCCAGGCCTTCCGCGGCCAGCAGACGTTCGAGCTCCCCATGCGCCCACTGCAGGGCGCGCAGGGAAGTGAACAGCAGGAAGGCCCGCCCTTGGCTGGCCTTGAGCACCGGCAACACCGCGGCGATGACCGCGCGGGTATGCTCCCTGCTGTTGGGGGCCGGCAAGTCCTCCGGCACGTAAAGCAGCGCCTGGCTGGCGTAATCGAAGGGGCTGGCGACCGCCAGCGTGGCCGCGTCCTCCAGCCCCATCTGCGCCAGGAAATGGGAAAAATCTTCGCCCGCGCGCAGCGTGGCCGAGGTGAATACCCAGGCGCGGCCGCCCTTGTCCAACTGCTCGCGGAAGCGGCCGGCCACGCTCAACGGGCTCGCGTGCAGCAATACCGCACGCGGCGTAGTTTCCAGCCAACGCACGGCGTCTTCGGCCTCCCCGCCCCGCCACTGGGCGAGCGCCGCCAGGTGATTGACGGCCCGCGCATGGCCCAAGGCAAGTTCCTCGCTGCGCTCGGCTTGGCTGGCCAGGGCCTGCGCCAAGGCGTCCAGGGCCGCCTGCAGCCGCTGGAGCGCGGCAGCGGCCTCGCCGTGGGACAGGGCCTGCTCGGCGGGCCATTTCACCGCCTCCTGGGGCAGCGCCAGGCGCCAGTCGCGCACCGCCTTGTCCAAGGCCCGCGCGCAATCCCCCAGCCGGGGAAAATCACGCGCCGCCAGCAGGCCTTCGCGCTCGCAATCCTGGGCCAGATCGAGCAACTGCCCGGTAGTCACGCTCGTGCCGAAAAACGCGGTCGCGGCCTCGGGCAATTGATGGGCCTCGTCCAGGATGACGGCGTGGCAGTTGGGCAGCAATTCACCCACCCCCTCGTCGCGCAGCCACAGATCGGCAAAGAAGAGGTGATGGTTGACCACCACCAGCTCGGCTTCCAGGGCCTGTTTGCGCGCGCGCATCACGAAGCAGTCGCGAAACTGCGGGCAATCGCTGCCCAGGCAGTTCTCCCGCGTGGATGTGGCCAGCGCCCAGGCGGACGAATTTTCCGGCACCTCGCCCAGCTCGCCGCGGTCGCCGCTGGTGCTGCGCTGGGTGAAACGCGCCATGGCCTGCAGATGCGCGGCTTCCTCGCGGCTTTTCAGGCGGCCGCCGGCCAGCGCGCGTTCGAGATGATGGCGGCAGAGATAATTTGCCCGCCCTTTCAGCAAGGCCACCTGCACCGGCAGACCCAGCGCCGCTCGCACGCGCGGCAGGTCACGATGAAAAAGCTGGTCCTGCAGCGCCTTGGTGCCGGTGGAGATGAGCGTCTTGCCGCGCGCGAGCAGTGCAGGCACCAAATAGGCCAAGGTTTTTCCCGTGCCAGTACCGGCTTCGGCCACCAGCACGGACTTTTCCGCCAGAGCTTGCGCGACCGCCCGACTCAGCTCAAGTTGCTGAGCGCGCGGCCGATAATTCTCAATCACCCGCGAAAGGCCGCCGCGCTCGGCGTACAAATCGTCCAGGGCTGACGGCAAGTGGCTCACGAGAAAAAGAAAAGGACCCGCAGGCCGCATTATGGAGCAAAAGCCCAAGCACGCATGAAATCCATTTTTCGAGCCATACTGACCGCTCTGCTGCTGTTCTGCGCGCTCCCGCTGCGGGCCGAAACCGTGCACCTCACGATGCCCTCCGGCATACAGGGCAGGGCCGCCTATCACGCCGGACGCCCCGGGCAGGGGGCGGTGCTGCTGCTGCACGGTTTCCTTCAGACCGGAGACTTTTCCACCCTCCGGCAACTCTATGACGGGTTGGCCGAAGCCGGTTATACGGTACTGGCCCCGACCCTTACCCTGGGGGTGCCCGATCGCAAGGAAAGCCTGGACTGCGACAGCCTGCACCTGAACGAAGTCGGCGATGAGGTAGCGGAAGTCCAAGCCTGGTTCCAATGGCTGGCCCGGCACGGTACCGGCCCCATCTATGTGCTCGGCCACAGTTACGGCGCGCGCCTCATGGTCATATGGGCCAGCGGGCACCCCGACGACCGCGTGCGCGGCCTGCTCGCCGTCAGCCTGATCGGCAGCCAGCCGAGCGGTCCCCGGCTCGACGCGCTGCGGCGCCGCATCCGCCGCCTGCCGCCCACGCAGCTCGTGCGCGAGCCGCTGTCCTTCTGCCGCCGCTACACTGCGCCCGCAGCCGCCTACCTGGGGTATCTGCGCTGGGACGACCGGCGTATGCTAGGCGCCGTGGCCCATCTTCGCATACCCCTGGATGTGGTACTGGGCGGCGCCGATCCGAATCTGCGCCGCCACTGGCCGGCGCGGCTCGATGGCGCCGGCGCCCGCGTCACCATCCTGCCCAAGGCCAGCCATTTCATGAACGGCCTGCATCAGTTCGCGCTGCTGGACTGGGTGCTGGACCGGCTTCACGGTACGACGCGATCTTGAGCCACCCTGCCGCGAAACTCTCCCTCACCGAATGGTCCCGGCGGCTGTTCCTGGCCGTCCTGCTGGCCGTGCTCGGGGTAGCGGGCTGGGGCCTGGGTCAGTTGCAAAGCATCGATCGCGAAGTTCGGGGCCATCGCGCCGAAGAAGCGCAGCGTGAGTTGCAGAACGCCCTGCTGTCGGTACAAAACCAGGCGGTGCAAAGCCTGCACAAGCTCGTGGCCTGGGATGAAACGCGCCAGCAGCTCTATGATCCGGGCTACTACCACTACTGGCTCGCCGACCGCCTGACGCAGGCCGACACGGCTGTGCTGTCGGGTCGCACCGTCCAGTTGTATGACCGCCTGGGCCATGCCCTGGACGGCGGGCTGTCCGGCCTGCCCAAGGCCTTGCCGGCGGGACCGCCGAACGTCCTCCTCGCCCCGGCGGGCAGCGACGAGCGGCATCTGTTCATCTACGCCCCGGTGTCCGAGGGAGACGGCAAGCTCATCGGCTACGTCGGCGCGCAAGTCGACCTGCCGCATGTATTGAGCAGCCTCAACAGCCTCAGCTACACGGATCCGAACAGTCTGCACCTGGTTCCCAGCACCTCGGGGGTGTTGTCGGGCAAGTCTTTGCTCGATCATTTTCGCTACGAAATCGCTCCCGACACGGACTGGCAGACCCTGCGCCGGCAAATACTCAACACCTATCTGGGTCTTGCGCTCGTGGTGCTTACCGGCTTCCTCATCCAGTTCCTGTTCCTCCACCACAAATTGGCGCGCCCCCTCAAGCGTTTCGCCGAAAAGATTTATCGTCTGAGTACGGGCGGCACCGAACTGCAGGCGGTGCAGGAGTTATCCAACCCCATGCCCCTCGCAGAACTGGAAACCGTCCGCCAAGCTCTGCAGGGATACCGCCGCCGTCTCTCCGAGGCTTACCAGAATCTGGAATCGCGCAACGCGGCGTTCCGGGACCAGGCCCGGCGCGATGCCATGACGGGCGTGCTCAATCGGCGCGCCTTCGAGGAGGACTGGAGCACCCTGATCGAGCAGGCCGGCGGGCGCCCGGTGGGCGTGGCCCTGCTGTTGTTCGACTGCGACCACTTCAAGGCTATCAACGACACTTACGGCCATGGCACGGGCGACCACGTGCTCAAGGCCATATGCTATGTGCTCGGTCAGGTCATGCGCTCGGTCGACCACCTGTACCGCCTGGGCGGTGACGAATTTGCCACCCTTCTTCCCCATGCCGACGAAGGCCAGGCCATGCGTCTGGCGCAACGCTGCCAGAAAGCGCTCGAGGCGCATGATTTCCGTCAATACAAGCTCAAGGAATCGGTGTCCGTCAGCATCGGCGTGGCGGTGGACGAGGTTAGCCGCGTCGAGGAAATGACCCGCCTGCAGGCGCGCGCCGACACCGCCATGTACCGCGCCAAGCGTCCCGGCAGCGCGCGCGTGCACATGCATGGCAAAAGCGAGGCCTTGGACAGCACGCTGGTGGCGAGCCCCGAGGTCAGCGCCCTTTATCGCGCGCTCGCCGATCCCACGCGCTTCAACTTCCTCTATCAGCCGCTGGTACGCCTCTCGGACGGGCGCGCCGAATACCATGAAGTCCTCACGCGCATCGGCCTGGGCCACGGCGTCATGGGGCCGGAGCGATTCCTCGAAATCGTGCGCAACCGCCGCCTGGAAAAAGATCTCGATCTGGCGGTCCTGACGCGCCTGCGCCAACATCTGCGGGAGGGCACGATTCCGCCGGGCAGCGGCCTGGCCATCAATCTATTCGCGCAAAGCCTGGCATGCACCGACATCCTGGCCATCCTGCAGGACATGGCCTGCGCCCACTCGGACAACCCCTTTCTGCTCGAAATCACCGAGCATGCCCTGAACCAGGAGGGCGCCGACCTGGCCGGCCCCATGCTGGCCCTGCGCCAGGTCGGCTTCCGGCTCGCGCTAGACGATTTCGGCAAGGCCTATTCCCCGCTCAGCTATCTGGCCGAGCTGCCCGTGCAGTACCTGAAGTTCGATCCCACCTTGACGCGCCAACTGCATCGCGACGATACGCGCGGACGCATGGTGACGCGCTTCGCCCGCCTCATGCACGAGGCTGGATATCTCCTCATGGCCGAAGGCGTCGAGAGCGCCCAGCACCTGGCGCGCGTGCGTGCCTTGGGGTTCGACTATGCACAGGGCTATTTCCTCGGTCGGCCCGCCGCGAGCCTCCTGCCGCAAATGGCCGCCACCGGCTCAATGCTTGCCGGAGCGCCAGATGGAAAAAATGATCCAGACGCTGTTGAAGAAGGCCACCAGAAAGCCCAGTAGGCCGAACAAAGGCAGGCCCAGCAGCTCCGGCCCGCCTTTCACCGTCATGATGATGCTGGAGCCGATCACCAGGGATGCGGTGAGTATGCCCATGGTAAGGCGGTTGCTGGAGCGGTCCAACTGCTGCCCGAAGTGATCCAGGCGCTTCAAGTCCAGATCGATGCGCATGCGGCCGCGCCGCATTTCGCGCATCAGTCGCGCCAGGTCGCGCGGCAGGCCGGCCAGCAGCGCGCCCATTTCCTGCAGCCCCCTGCGCCCGCGCTTCACAAGCGCGGCCGGTTGGTAGCGTTCGCGCACCACCCGCTCCACGAAAGGCGTCATGTGGTCGAGCATGTGGAAGGCCGGATTGAGCTGCTGGCCCAGGCCCTCCAGGGTGATCAAGGCCTTGAACAGCAGGGTGAGGTCGGCCGGCAGCACCAGATTGTTTTCGCGCAACAGCGCGGTGATGTCAGCCAGCAGATCCGCTACGCGCACTTCCTGCAACTGCAGGTCGTCATAGGTGTAGACCAGGTCGGACAGGTCGTGACCCAGGCGCGACTGGTCTATCTCGCCCTCGCCCGCCCAGTCGAGCAGCACCTGCATCATGCCTTCCTCCTCTTTGCGGGCCAGCGCGTGCAGCAGATCGACGATTTGCTCGCGCCGTGCATCGGTAAGCCGCCCCACCATCCCGAAATCGATCATGCCGATGCGGTTGCCGGGCAGAAAGAGTACGTTGCCGGGGTGCGGATCGGCATGGAAATAGCCGTCGATGAGCACCATCTTGAGCACAGTGTCGGCGCCGCGCGCGCCGAGTACCACGGGATCCAGCCCCTGCGCCTGTAACTGCTCGGAATCTACGCCGGCGATGCCCGTGATTTCCTCCATCACGAGTACGCGCGCCGTGGTGTACTGCCGATAGACGCGCGGAATGGCCACGGTGGCGTCATCGCGGAAATGGCGCGCGAACAGCTCGATGTTGCGTGCCTCGCGCACCAGGTCCAGCTCGCGTTTCAGGGACCGGCGGAACTCCGAAATGATGCGCTGCGGCTGATAGCGGCGCAGCTCGGGGACCTCGCTTTCCGCCAGGCGTGCCAGGTGTTCCAGAATGCGCAAGTCGGCGGCGATCTTGTCCTCGATGCCGGGGCGGCGCACTTTCACGACCACCTGGCTGCCGTCCGCCAACGCGGCGCGGTAGACCTGGGCGATGGAGGCCGCCGCGATCGGCGTCGGATCGAACTGCGCGAATACCGCCTCCGGCGCGCCGCCCAGGGCGGTTTCCAGATCGGCGCGCACCTGCTCGAAAGGCACGGGCGGGACCTCGCGGTGCAGCTTCTCGAGTTCCTCGATCCACTCCACGGGAAACATGTCCACGCGCGTGGCCAGGATCTGCCCCAGCTTGATGAAGGTCGGTCCCAGATCCTCCAGGGCGCGGCGCGCCCGCACGGCGGCTGGCAGGCGGGCGATTTCGTCGTTGCTCTGCCAATGCAGGATACGGCCGGTCCGCTCCAGGAAGCGCGCCATGCCCAGCAAGCGCACCAAATCGCCCCAGCCATAGCGGATCATGACCGTGGCGATGTCATGGATACGGGGCAAGTCCCGCATAAAAGAAAAGGTTTCCCAGAGCATGGTGAGCGTTGTTGGAAGGATTCCCGTCCCGATTATCCCTGCCCGCCGGGAAAAATGGTCAAGAAAAAGGCCCGCTTATGCGGGCCTTGCACATGATGCACGAGCCGGCTTCAGCGCGTGCGCCGCAATTCCTTGGCCTTGTTCTGCAGCTTTTCGCTCACCGCCGCAAAGGCCCCGCCCGCCGCCTCGCTCGCGCGCGCGCCGGCCTCGCGGCCCGCGGCGCCCACCTGGCTGCCCAGTTCCTTGGCTTCCCGGCGCAAGGCGTTGCCCAACTGTTGCACGCTTTCCTTGAGCCTTCCTCCCGCATCATCCCCGGTGCGCGACAAATGCAGGGCCGCCAGTTCCCATTCTTCCTTGAGTAGCGCACCGGACTTGCCGGCAGCGTCCGCCACCGCCCTCAGCAGCGCCTGCTCGTGGCGCAACAGCCGCTTGAGCGAGCCTTTGAGTTCGTCTTCGTTGAATTCCTGGGCGCGCGTGCGCGTATCCTGCAAGGCCAGTTGCAGGTTTTCCGCCGCCAATCGGGCGGCGCCGCGAAAGCCGGCGACCGCCTCGCCCAGCGCCGCGCGCACCGAACCGCCGCGCGCCTTGAGGCCCAGGTCCATGCCGCCGGTGAAGGCGCGAGCCAATTCAGCCATCTCGGCCAGGCGCAGCCGGCGATCTTCCAGGGCGCGGCGCGTGATGCTTTCCACGCGGCTTTTCAGGTCTACAGCTTCGTCCGCCGCCTGCCGATAATCCTCCGCAAGGGCATCGAGGGCGGTTTCCTGTTGCTTATGGGCTTCATCCATGGCTCGGGCTCCAAAAAATTGCGCGGTAACACCAGTTGACACATCAAGGCTTCCCTTTTATCTATAGCCCATGAAATCGCTTCTTACGCGCGGCCTCTGGCTGGCCCTCCTGATCCTGCCCGTGCCTGGGCATGCCGAGAACCGGGTGGAAAAGCTGCTCGACAATCTCACCCTGACCGCCCTGAGCCTGCTCGGCACCCCTTACGTATACGGCGGCGCGAACCCCCGCGAGGGACTGGACTGCAGCGGGCTGGTGCAGTTCGTCTATCGGCAGGTGGGCGAAGACCTGCCGCATAACGCCTTGGCCATGAGCCGGCTGGGGCGTGCGGTGGCGGAGGATCACTTGCACCCGGGCGATCTGGTCTTTTTCGACACCCTGGGCCGACCGTACTCCCATGTGGGCATTTATCTGGGCGACGGCCGCTTCATTCATGCCGCCAGCGCGGGGGTGGAACACGTCATGATCTCGCGTCTGGCTAATCCCTACTGGCAGCAGCACTTCGACGGCGCCCGCCGTCTGCTCGGCCTCCACCTGCCCGTGCCGCGATGACGGCCACGCCCGCGCGCCCGCTCTTCAGCGTGGGCCTGGGTTTTGCCCTGGTGATAGTCATACTGAGCGCGCTCACCGCCCTGGGGGTCAGACAGATGCGCGAGGTGAATGCCAAGCTAGAGCGCGTGGTGCAGGTCTACAACGTCAAAACGCAGCTGGCCACGCGCATGCGGGAAAACCTGCGCGATCGCGCCATCCTCATGCACAACATCGTCATCTCGACTGACATCTGGCAGAAAAACCACCTGTTCGACCAGTTCCTCGCCTCCGGGGAAAATTACGCTAAGGAGAGGGCGCAGCTGCGCAGCCTGCTGCAGACCCCGGAAGAAAAACAGCTGATGGACCAGATCGACGCCGTGACCGTCATCAACCAGCCGGTCATGTTCGACGTGGTGGAAGACGCCATGAGCGACGACAACGCCGCGGCGCTCGCGCTGCTGCAGACGCGCGCCATCCCGCTGCAGAATCGGCTGGTGGAAGTCCTCGACCGCATGACGCGGCTGCAGCGCGAAGCCTCGCAGCAGGCCGCTCAGGACACTTATCACGAGTATCAGCGCACGCGCGCCCTCATGCTGCTCTTGGGCAGCGCAGCCGCGTTCATCACGCTGTTGATCGCCGTGGTGGTGGCACGCCGCACCGAGCGCCAAACCCGTCTGCTGGAAAACGAGAAGCGCAAATTCGAAACCTTGTTCGAGTCCAATTCCGACGCCGTGGTAATCCTCGACGACCATGGCTTCCTGGACTGCAACCAGGCCACCTTGAGCATGTTCGGCATGCGCGACGTTGCTGAATTCCTCGCCACTCCCATCACCGGCATGGGGGCCGAACACCAGGGCGAGGGGGGAGAAAAGGCCGATGCCTATGCCCGCCGCCATCTCGATCAGGCCCGCCGCGACGGGCATGCTTTCATGGAATGGATGGGCCGGCGCAGCGACGGCCGGCTGTTCCCCGCCGAAATCGCGCTGCATGCCATGCAGTTGGAAGGCAGGCCGGTGATCCAGGCCATCATGCGCGACATCTCCCAGCGCAAGGAAGCCGAGGCGGCGATGGCGCGCGCGCGCGATGCCGCCCTGGAAGCGGTGCGCACCAAGAATGCTTTCGTCGCCAATGTGAGCCACGAGGTGCGCACGCCCATGAACGGCATCCTGGGCATGACAGATTTGCTGCTGCGCACGCGGCTGGACGAGAGCCAACGACAGTACGCCAACGCCCTGAAGAGTTCGGCCAAAAACCTGCTCGCCGTCATCAACGACATCCTGGACTTTTCCAAGATCGAGGCCGGCCGCCTGGAATTAGAGACGGTGCCCTTCGATTTGCGCCGCCTGCTGGAAGAGGTCTGCGGCATGTTCCAGCCGCGCGCCTCGGCCCAGGGCCTGGATTTCCGCGTACGCATCGACGACTCCGTCGCCTGCTGCCAGAGGGGCGACGCCTATCGCCTGCGCCAGATCGTGCTCAATCTGCTGGACAATGCCTTCAAGTTCACCGCCACGGGCGAGGTCGGGCTGACCGCCCGCCGCCTGCCGGGCGAGGCCGCGCGCTACCGCCTGGAGGTCTACGACAGCGGCATCGGCATCCCTGCGGCCAAGCAGGACAAGGTGTTCGAGGCCTTTTCCCAGGCCGACAGCTCCACGACCCGGCGCTATGGCGGCACGGGCCTGGGGCTGGCCATCTGAGATCG
>JAJZSR010000003.1:0-26535 GCA_021849595.1 Pseudomonadota bacterium
CGATCTGTGAGCGCAATGCTGGCGGTCGTTGATACCAATGTCTGGGTGTCGGCGTTTTTGTCGCCGGGAGGAACGCCCGCCAAGTTGCTAATCGAATGGAAGCGTCGCAGGCTCGTACTCGTGGTCAGCCAGGAAATTGAAGCCGAATACCGCGAGGTGCTGCATCGAGCCCAATTCCATTTGTCACCGGCATTGGTAAACGAATTCCTCGATCGTGTCCGTGAAGAAGGCCTGCGCACCCATTCGGTGTCCGGAGTTGGTGTGCCATTACCGGATCCGGACGATGCTGTGTTTATCGCCGTCGCCAAAGCCGTTAACTGCCCCGTGATCACTGGTAACACACGGCATTTTCCCGCCGAGGCAGGCGTGGAAATCCTGAGTCCC
This sequence comes from Pseudomonadota bacterium, assembly GCA_021849595.1. GTDB lineage: Bacteria > Pseudomonadota > Gammaproteobacteria > Burkholderiales > Thiobacillaceae > JAJXXS01. The sequence goes on from JAJZSR010000003.1 coordinate 385, forward strand.
GCCGATTTCATGGAACGCCTGCTCAAGGCTTGACCTCGCCATCGGGCGAGAACAACTCCTGCGCCAGCCGTTTCAGGCTATCCCGCCCGGCCACTGCCTCGGGCTGGCAGATGTCCTTCAGCGAACATTCCTTGCAGCGGGCGTCGTTCACCGGCGGCGGCAGTTCGCCGGAAGTAAGCATGGCGCGAATGGCCCCGGCGGTTTCAATCACCAGTTGCCGCAACGCAGGCGTGATCGCCACCTCGCGTCGCCGATGGCTGCTGGCGTGGAAAATCGCGCCTTTGGGCACAGGGCGGCCGAGCATGTCTTCCAGGCACATCGCTTGCGCGGCGAGCTGGAGGTCGTCGTGCACCTTTTGCCGTTTGCGGCCGTGCTTGAATTCCACCGGGAAAATCGTGCCGTCGGGGTGGAACTCCACCAGATCGGCCTTGCCGATCAGGCCGAGCCGGTCGGACCACAGCGGCAAGGCCCGCTCCACCCGGACACCGGCCTTCAGCTCATAGCCCGGCTCATCCACCAGATGATGCACGGCCTGGCCGCGCGCCGTGTGGATGTTGTCCGCGAACGCCTGCTCCAGATGGATCAGGCCGCACTGGCGCGGGCAGTAGGCCCAGTGCTGCAGGGCGGAGATAGGGATGGGGTCTGTGTCGGTCATTCAAGCGGTGCTAGCATGCTCATCGGAAGCCTAACCCTGGAGCAGGCCATGGCAGCAGCCCTGAAAGAGATCGAAGAGCAAGCTTTGCAACTTTCGCCCAAAGAACGCGGCGAACTCATCCATCGCCTGATCGTCAGCCTAGAAAGTCCACCCGGAGACAGCCCAGAAGCCATCGCCAAAGCATGGGACGAAGAAATTGCGCGGCGCGTGGCCGAGATGGAAGCCGGCAAAACGGTCTGGATCCCCGCAGAAGAAGTCTTCGCACGCCTAGACGCAATTATCGAAAACGCCCGCTGATCGATGCGCGTTTCGTTCAACCCCGCAGCGCTGGCGGAAGCCGAAGAAGCGACCCGCTGGTATCGGGCAAACGGCGGGATTACCCCAAGCCGGGCGTTTGCGCTGGAACTCAAGCGCGTCATAAACCTGGCAATCCAACAGCCCGGGGGCGGCAGCCCGGGCTTGGGCGGTACCTCCCGCCTGTATCTGAAACGTTTTCCGTACACGTTGGTTTTCCGCATCGAGGGCGATTCAGTCAGGATAATTGCCGTCGCCCACCAAAGCCGCCGGCCCGCATATTGGGGCGGACGGCGGTAGCGACTCAAAATCCGTCGATTTCTTCCGGGATCAATTTGTCGAGGTTGTTCAGTGCGTAGCTGCCGTCGGCGTTGACAGTCAATGTCCGATGCACCTTGGCGGACGAGTGTTGGCCCGCCTTGCAGTTGTGCTGCCACCAGATCACCTTCAGTATTTCCATGCTGCCGGCCGGCCGCGCTGCCGCTTCATCGTTCTCGAACAATCTTGGTAGTACAGCTTTGATGGCTTCCGCGTCAGCTTCGCTGAAGCCGGTTTTCTCGGCGAGTTGAGGATTCATGCTGCCCTTGAAGACGTAAACCCCATGATCGACGCGATGCTTCATTCCCATCGTGTCGGAACTGCGCTTGCTGCCGTCGCCTTCGCCACTCACACTTTTGGTGATTTGCAGGCTGGTCACGTCGATTGGCTCGACGCTGAAAGCCGATTGCACCGTGACCGGCCCGCGGATGCCGACGGATACCCCGGTGTCGCCTTCTTCGTCGGTTCCGTCTTCTTTCTTTTTGCCTGCCTTCTTGTTGCTTTTCAGTGCAAAGAGTTGCCCGAAAGCGCGGACATCCAGCCATTTTTTGCAGGCCAGTTCAGCGGTTTTTTCCGAGCCTAATTCTTTGCCGAGTCCGGCCTCCGCGCGGGCGCGCAGGCTTTTGGCGTCGTCGGCCTTGCGGTCGTCCGACTGGACGAAAATCATGTTGCCGTCGTCATTGCGGCCTGCCTCGACCCAGCTTTCCAGCAAGCGGTCGCGGATTTTGCGTTTGATCGACACATCGCTCATTTCCCCGTAGTTTGAATAATCCGTGCGCGGCCGATTGCCGTTCAGCGGGTCGCCGTTCGGGTTGGCGTTCTTGACTCGGAAAATCACGGCGAAGTCGATTTTGTTTTGCAGTGTGGTCATGGGGATATCCTCGTGGCTTATTCGTTGGGTTGATCTTGTTCAGCAGTGTCGGGGGCGGTCTTGGGTGGACTCAGCACGCGGCGCTGGCAGTGATAGCCCAAAAGAAATTCGCCGGAGAGCTTGCTGTCGTCTGTGAAATCGTCGCCCTCAAACGTGGCGACGATTTCGTCGTGCAGCTTGTCCATCTCGTGCATGAAGCCGGCACGCCGCGCACGCAGGCGGGATTTGGCAGGTGCAAGCGCGAGCTCTATCGTGCGCCAGGTGCTGGCTGGGCGATCGGCGAAGCGCTGCATGAGCTTCGCTGCTGTCGTGTCGCGGCTCTCGCCACCGACGTAGAGCGAATACCCCTCGATGCGTTCGGCAACCGCCAGCAGTCGCCCATACAAGTAATCCCGGCTGCGCCGGTCGGTTTCCAATGCCATTTTGTAACCCCCGTTGTTGAACGCGCCCCGGTACAGGCCGCAGACGATACCCAGAAACTTTTCCCATTCCCAATGCGCGAGGCCGACGCGATTGGCCGCGCGACGCACGGTTGATTCGAGCAGGTCGCGTGGTAGGGGCTGGCCATCGACGATGCACGGCAGCAGTCGCTCGACGGTCGCTCTTTTGAGTTTGTCGTCGAGGCGACGCCCATAGGCGGCTTCGGCGATGTCGTGCGGCGCGGGCGCGCCGATGAAGTGCTTGTCCTTGCCAAAGTTCTGATGCCAGGCGTAGGCGGCGTGCCAATGCTCGATCCGGGTCAGAAACTCCGAGCCTGTCAGCTCGCGGTAATAGGTGATCGCCATACGCCCAGGCGTGGCGGAATCTAGCCCCATGACGACGATGTCGTCGGTCGGGCCGAGCTGTGCGCGGTAGCCTTTCATCGCCAGATTCAGGCGCGTAGAGAAGGCCTGACCCGCATCGGCGTCCGCTGCGACGAAAGGAGCTGGGACGGCAGAGACGCCTGCGAGCAAATACAGTGAGTCGCGGCATGGGTCGGGGATAGGCGCGCCGCCGACAGCCCAGCTAACGATGACCTGATCGCCGTTGCGGTAGGCTTGCCGCTGGATTAGCCAGCGCAATACGTTGTGAGCCTTTTGCGTGACTTCGTAACCGACACCGCAGGCTTGTTGTCCGGTGTCGTCGGTGAACCGGCCACGGAAGGTGAAGCCGGAGCTGTCGTTGGCGCTGATGAGTTTGGCCCCGTCGCCCGCATGGCGCAGCCGCTTGGGGTGGCTTAAGGCCAAGTTGGCCTGCGGGTTTCCGGTCACCATGCACAAGCCGCGCGAGGCTTTGTTGCTGGCGTCGAATTTGACCCAGGCTTCCTGCAAGCCAGCGTCTTCCCAGGCTGCCGTGCAGAGCGAGTTTGGCTCGCGGACGTGCCAGCGGATGAAGGCGTCGCCTTGGTCGCGCTCACCGGATTTGGCGGTTAATACCTTGAAGACTTCGGGCTGTCCTTCGCCTTCCCAGCGTGTGAGCAATTTGCCGTCTGCGCCGGCAAACAGCACCCTTTCTCTGACCAGATCGGCGACTAACGAGTGCTTCCGCACATAAGCCAGAACGGCGTCGGCCTTTGGGTGGCTGAAGGCCGAGGCGCACCAGTCGGCCAGTTGCGCTTCGTATTCCTTGTAGAACGAAGGCTTTCCCCCACCGTATGCCGGGTAGTCTGCTGCGCAGTATTGAACCTTGTCGCACAGGGGGTGTGGTGGCGGCTTGATTCCAACACGTCCTGCAGAGTTCTCGGTGGCCGGGATGACCGTTTCCTGCTTGCCGATGATGCTGGCCGAGACAAAGTTGCCATTGGCATCGACAGTGATTTCGATATGGGCCTGTTGTTGCGCATGGCTTACCGGCAGTAGTTTTTCCGAACCTTCCGGCTCGTGCCCCCGACAAGCTTCGTAAGTCTCGTAGAGCTTCTGTATCCAGCTCATTTCAGACTCCCAGATCAGCGGCTTCGTGCTCGACGCAGCGCAGCTTGTCCTTACCGAATTTCTTGGCTGTCATAGGGCGGACGAATTTGCGTACCGTGCAGTCTTCCGGGCGTGGATAGCGAATATATCCATTGGCCATAAGCGGTTTCCAGAAACGTGCGTAAAGCGCGTTTTCTCCAGTTTCGTCCGGGTAGTCGAAGCCATGAAAACCGAGTCCGTAGGCGAGTTCGCCCGCACCGTCGTAATGCCCTGCGCCCGAACCGAAGACACATGGCTCGACGTAGCCCTGACAGTCGCGCGTGCCGAGGAACACATCCTGCCGCCCGCCGAGCTCGAGCATGCGCCGGGCGATGGCGTAATGCTTGCCTTCGATGCGGTCGTCCCCGAGCTCGGGGCGGTGCGGATTCCATTCGAAATGCGCCCGCACCTGGTACTCGACATCGGCGAGGAAGGTGTAGATGGCCAATGTGTTGGGCGGCTCCTCCTTCTTAGAAGGGTCACGCATACTTGAGAACACGCCGCCATAATTCAGCGGCTTCGTACCCTTGGTCTGGGTGCGGATCGGCTTCATCACGCGGACTTCATCGATGACCCAGATGAAGGTGGGCTTCCAGTAGATTGATTTGGCAATACCCTTGAGCGCTTCATACGTCGGCAGGTGATATGAGCACTTTTCGCCGCCGACCCGGGTGAGCGGGTCGGTGAACAGCGCATGTCGCGCGCTAACCTGGAAGTCGATGCTGTTGCGATTAGACACAGAGTTCCTCCATCAAGCCTTCGGGGGTGTCGGAGAGGCCGAATTCCTCGCTGTAGTAGCGCGAATCGGCCAGGAAAAGGATGCCGGTGCCATCCTGGATTTCTTTCAGTACACCCGCTTTGGTGAGCGCTTCGAGTAGATTCGGCATGACATTAACGCTGTATTGCTGCGCGCGGCGTAGAAGTTCGAATTCCTTGTCAGGCTGGTAGGCCGCACACAGCGCGTTGATAAGTTCGCGGCCTGTTTCACCATGCGGCACGATGACCCCGCGCGTTGGCGCATCGATGGCCTTGAAGGCGTGCGCGGCGCTCATGAAGGATTGGCGCAGGAAGAGCTGCGGTCCTTGGCGGTGGGTGCGGGTGTAATCGCCGACGGCAAGCGTGTTGTCGGAAAGCAGATTGAGCAGCGTGTCGTCGCGTCCGATCTCGCCGCGCGGCACGGCGTAGCTCATTTCATCGGCGCGGGCGAAAAAGTAGTTCTGGTAGTACCAGTCCATCGCCTCCGGGCCGATGCAGTTGTGGCCGAACCGTTCCGGGCCGGCATCGTATTCGTCGAGTACGCGTTCGGCCTTTTGGCGACCGATCAAGATGTCAGGCAGCTTGCTCAGGTTTTCGTCCTCGTCACGTGGGTTGACGACGTAGACCTTGCCGCAGTCGAGACGGCCATTACGGTTGCAGCGACCCGCTGCCTGCGCGATGGAATCGAGCCCCGCTGCAAAACGGATCGCGGACGCAAAATCGACATCGACCCCGGCTTCGATCAACTGCGTGCTGATGCACAGCGTGGGCAAGGGTGGGGCTGCCTCCAGACGACTGCGGATTTCGTTGAGCTTGGCCTTCCGGTGTGCCGGGCACAGACTGGTGCTGAGGTGGAAAACCCTAGCGTACGGATGATTGCGGCACAAACGGTATAGCACCTGCGCAGCCTTTTTCGTATTCACGACCACGAGACAGCTGCCGACAGTCTCGATTCGGTCGAACGCCAGCGCCGCGATTTCTTCCTGCGACCAGCCGCCGGGCTTGCGGCGGTTGATGACTTCGACGCGCTTCAGGCCATCGAACAGCCGGCGAACGCTTGGCATGAGTTCAGGGTCGGCGGCAAGCCGGATGGCGCCTTTGGACACATTCACCCGGTCGAGCAGCGGCTGGGTGGCAGTGCAGAGGACGATCGTACTGCGGCAGTGGTCGGCGAGAAAATTCATCGCGTTGTTGAAGAGATGCGCGCAGCGCACCGGCAGGCTCTGAATTTCGTCAAAGATGAGGACGGCATTGGCGAGCTGGTGCATGCGCCGCGCGCCGCGCGTGCCCGCGCCAAACAGGGTTTCTAGTAACTGGACGGTCGTGGTGTAGACGACCGGTGCGTCCCAGTTTTCCGAGAGGATTTTTCCGCGCCAGCTTTGTTCTTCCGGCGTGAGGTTGGAGTGGTGTTCGAGCACCACGCTGCCTGGCTCGACGCCTTCGGGTTCCAGAATGCCGCGTGCGACCTCGGCGTTCTGGTCGATGATCGACGTGAACGGGATGACGTAAATGATGCGGTCGAGCTTGTACCTTTGCACGTGGTGTAGCGCGAAGCGCAGGCTCGCCAATGTTTTGCCGCCGCCGGTGGGGACGGTCAGGGTATAGATGCCGGTGTGGCGTTCGGCGGCCCGCCGGCAGTGATCGGAAATCTCTTGCCGCAGCGCGTCGATGGGGTGGTTCGGCGCAATGTTCGCTAGGTAGGCTTCGAGACGGCCGATGAGTGTTTCCCAAGGGGTGTAATTGCCGTGCAAACGCCGACGGGCGCGACCCGGATGCTCGAAATCCGCCGTGTCGATGCGGTCGGCGTCGATCAGGCAACTGAACAGCGCGCGGGCAAGTAGGCCGATTTGTTGCTGGAACACAGGGCTCGAACCTGTATCGACTGCCGATGAGGGAGGTGTTTTCTCCAGCAAAAGCTTGAGCCAGCCTTGAAAAACCGAAGTGGTTTCCGGGCGGGCAAGTAGCTGGCGTGCTTCCTCTAGCAGCACTGGATCGACCTTCTCGAGCACTTCGCGCAAATGCGTGCTCGAATCGGCTTTACCCAAACGCCGGGCAAGCCCGTCCTCGGTCGCCTTACCCGGGCGGGACGCGAGGCAATCGATCAGCCCCGAGTGGTGCGAAGCAATGCAAAGCGCTAAAACCTGCCCGGCGATGCGCGCCAGAGGATCGTCTTTGTCGGCCAGGTGTTGCCAGATGAATTGCGCGCCGCAAGTCGAGTGGTCGATTTTTCCTCGTAGACCATCGGCATCGACGAATTCTTCGTCTTCATCCTGATTCAGCAACCCCGTAGCGGACTGGATGTATGCCTGGAAAGCCGCGCTGTATTTGCCGAGGTCGTGCAGCAGTCCAATCAGTTCGCCGTGCGTCGCCAAACCGAATTTGGCGGCAAACTCGGCAGCGACTTGGGCGACGCCACGAAGATGCGCCTCCAGGGGTTGGACCTTGTTATCCCCGCGTACATGTGCAACGAATAGTTTTTTCTGATCAGTTCCGAGCGAATAATCGGTAAGAGAAGACATGGGGAGAAAGTGCATTTGGAGAGCCTCTATGCTACTCGCCGTCGTTCCCAAAACCTGAGCCCGCCGCAACCCCGCGCCGATACTGCCTCGTCGCCGATTCGAGCAGTTTTTCAACAGTCTCGCGCAGCGTCTGCGGCGCGTCGACTTCGACGTCGGGCCCGTATTTGAGGATGTCCATGAGCAGTTCGCGGTCGTCGGAATAGGGCAGGCGCAATTCGTAGCGGCCGTCTTCCAGCCAGCGGCCCTGTTGCCGGGGATGCCAGCTTTCCTCGGCCACCCAGCGGGCGCGTTTGGGCGTGAAGCGGAGCACGGCGGTGGCGACGGGCGGGCCGGCGAAGATGCCGTAGCTGCTGCCCAGTTCACGATCTAGGGTGGCGTGCGGGACGGCTTTGGCGGCCTTGCTCAGAGGTTCGACGGCGCGGATGCATTCGACGGCGAAGCTGCGCAGGCCTTTCTTTGTGTGGCACCAGGCGTCGAGGTACCAGTTGTCGCGGTAGTGGACCAGGCGCTGGGGGGAGATTTCGCGCGTGCCGGCCTCGTCGCGCTCGCGGTTGTAGTAGCCGATGCGCAGCCGGGTGCGCTGCAGCACGGCGTGGGCGACGGCCTGGAAGTGGCGCGGGTCTTTGCGCCGGGATGCCATGCCGAGGATACGGATGCGCCGGGCGATTTCGCCCGCGCCAAGGCGGCGGCCGGCCAAGAGCTGGTCGATGCGCTCCCGCAGCGGGCGCAGGTGGCCGTCGAGCAGGCCGGGCTCCACATGGGCGAGCAGTTGTTCCAGGGTGACGAGGGCGAGCAATTCCTTGGGCGTGAACCACAGGCCGGGCAAGGCATGATGGCCGTCGGCGGTGTCGTAGCGGTAGCCGCCACGCTCGCGGTCATGGACGAGGGGCGCGCCGAATGTGTCGCGCAGCTCGGCGAGGAGCCGGGCGAGGGTGGAGCGGGCGAAACCGTGTTCGCCGATGAGCGCGGCGCGCGAGAGGCCCGTGCGCCGTCCGTCAAGCAGCCGGTGCAGGCGGTAGAGTTCGTCGAGCTTGCTCAAGTCATTGCAGAATCGGGTGGGTAACCGCTCCGCGTATTGTTATGTGACGAGTGTAACCGCATATCGGCCGGCCGGCGGGGCTAAAATGGCGCCTGCTTCGCCTGCCGCACTGCCCACACTCCAATGATTTCCGCTTCTCCCGACACCGTCGCCGCCATCGCCACCGCGCCCGGGCGTGGCGGCGTGGGGGTGATCCGCGTCTCCGGGCCGGGGGCCGAGAATGTGGCACTTGGGCTGCTGGGCCGGCTGCCCAAGCCGCGCTATGCCATGCTGGCGGAGTTCAAAGACGCGCAGGGGGCGGCCATCGACCAGGGCCTGGCGTTGTATTTTCCGGCGCCGCATTCCTATACCGGCGAATCGGTGCTGGAGTTGCACGGCCACGGCGGCCCCGCGGTCTTGCAGGCATTGCTGGCCCGCTGCCTGGAACTGGACGCGCGCCCGGCCGAGCCGGGGGAGTTCACCCGCCGCGCCTATCTCAACGGTAAGCTCGATCTCGCCCAGGCCGAGGCGGTGGCCGATTTGATCGATGCGGCGTCGGTGGAGGCGGCGCGCTCGGCGGCGCGCTCGCTCATGGGGGAGTTCTCGCGCCGCGTGCAGGCCTTGCAGGCGAGCCTTACCGAGTTGCGCATGCGCGTGGAGGCGACCATCGATTTCCCCGAGGAAGAGGACGTGGTGGCGGTGGAAGCGGCGCGCGTGAAAGCGGGACTCGAACAAACCCTGGCGGAATTGGAGCGGGTACTTGCTGGCGCGGAACAGGGTGCCTTGTTGCGGGAAGGTGTGCATGTGGCGCTCATCGGCCAGCCCAATGTCGGCAAGTCCAGCCTGCTCAACGCCTTGGCGGGCGAGGAGGTGGCCATCGTCACGGAGATTGCCGGCACCACGCGGGACGCCATCCGCCAGGCGGTGGACATCGAAGGCGTGCCGTTCTGGCTGGTGGACACGGCCGGCCTGCGCGAAACCGACGACCCGGTGGAAAAACTCGGCATCGCACGCACCTGGGCGGCGGTGGAGAAGGCCGGCATCGCCCTCCTGCTGGTGGACGCAGCGCATGGCATCGGCCCCGCGGAGCAGGCCATCATTGCGCGCCTGCCCGCCGCCATCGCGCGCCTGACGGTGCACAACAAAATAGACCTGAGGCAGGAGGCGCCGCGCATGCTCGAAGACGACGGCGTGTGGGTGTCGGCCAAGACGGGCGCAGGCATGGATCTGCTTAGACAGGCCTTGCTGCGCCTGGCGGGCTGGCAGCCGGCCGGCGAGGGCACGTTCCTCGCGCGCCGCCGGCATGTGCGGGCGCTGGAAGACACGCGCGCGCATCTGCACAGCGCCGCTCAGCTGGCGGGGCAGTTGGAACTGCAGGCGGAGGAACTGCGCCTGGCTCAGGAAGATCTCGGCGCCATCACCGGCGAGCACACGCCGGACGATTTGCTGGGGGAGATTTTCAGCCGCTTTTGCGTGGGCAAGTGAGGCGGCTAGCTTTCCGCCAGTGCCACGGTGGCTTGCGCCGTCTTGCGATCGATGGTCAGTTCCACTTCGCAGTATTCGCTCACTTCGTCCACCGGCGTGGGGTCGTCGGCGCAACTGCAGCCGGGGGTGATGCCGGCGTAGAAAATGCCGGCCTTGGCATGGATGGCGTCATCTTCCGCCGACGCGCTGATGACCATGACGTCGATCTTGTTGTCCACCACATGGCTGCTGGCGGACAACCCCTGCTGCAGGGGCAGCAGCGCGGCGTCGAGTTCTTTGATTTCCTGCTTGAGCGCGGCGGAAAATTCCGGCGTTCCCCAGGCTTGCAGGGCTTTGGCGAGGCGGATCATGCGGCGCTCCCGAAGACGGGTGGGAAGCGCTTACTTTCGCGGCAAACCCCGGCGCAGTCAAGCCGCGCGGGCGACGCAATATTGCCCGCCGGCGCGCGCGGCATTAAAATGGTGGTCGTGCACCGAGTTTTAGCCGGGCACGTTTTCGCCGCCGCGGCGGCACGCCCTCTGTCTCATAACAGCCCGGCGCACCCATGACCGATATCTCTTCGCCCCCGCAAAAAGTCTTCATCAAAACCTTTGGCTGCCAGATGAACGAGTATGACTCGGACAAGATGGCGGACGTGCTGCGGGCGGCCTATGGCATGGTGCGGGCCGCGAGCGCGGAAGAGGCCGACGTGATCCTGTTCAACACCTGTTCGGTGCGCGAAAAGGCGCAGGAGAAGGTGTTTTCCGACCTGGGCCGCATCAAGCCGCTGAAGGCGAAGAACCCTGCCCTCATCGTCGGCGTAGGCGGCTGCGTGGCGAGCCAGGAGGGTGCCGCCATCGTCGCGCGCGCGCCTTTTGTGGATGTGGTGTTCGGGCCCCAGACCTTGCACCGCCTGCCCGAGCTGATCGCGCAAAGGCAAGCCTCCGGGCGTGCCCAGGTGGACATCGCCTTTCCCGAGATCGAGAAATTCGACCACCTGCCGCCGGCGCGCGTGGAGGAGGCCACCGCCTTCGTGTCCATCATGGAAGGCTGCTCCAAGTATTGCAGCTTCTGCGTCGTGCCCTATACGCGCGGCGAGGAAGTCTCGCGCCCGTTCGAGGACGTGATCGGCGAAGTGGCCCATCTCGCCGCCCAGGGCGTGAAGGAGATCACCCTGTTGGGGCAGAACGTGAACGCCTATCGCGGCGCCCTGGCGGAGGGCGAAGTCGCCGACTTCGCCCTGCTGCTGGAGTGCGTGGCGGACGTGCCGGGGGTGGAGCGGCTGCGCTACACCACCAGCCACCCGCGCGAAATGAGCGCACGTGTGTATGAAGCGTATGCGCGCCAGCCCAAGCTGGTGTCCCATCTGCACCTGCCGGTGCAATCGGGCTCGGACCGCATACTCGCGGCCATGAAGCGCGGTTACACGGCGCTGGAATACAAGTCCATCGTGCGCAAGCTGCGCGCCGCGCGGCCCGATCTTTCGCTGTCGTCGGATTTCATCGTCGGCTTTCCCGGCGAAACCGAGGCCGATTTCGAGGCCACCATGGCACTCATCGAAGACGTCGGTTTCGACCATTCCTTTAGCTTCATCTACAGCCCGCGCCCCGGCACGCCGGCGGCCGAGCTACCCGACGATGTTTCCCATGAGGCGAAGCAGCGGCGCCTGGCGCGCCTGCAGCAGCGCATCGAGGACATGACGCAGGACATCAGCCGCGCCATGGTCGGCACGGTGCAGCGCGTGTTGGTGGAAGGGCCATCCAAGAAGAACGCCAACGAGCTTTACGGCCGCACCGACAACAACCGCATCGTCAACTTTGCGGGACACGCGCGCCTGATCGGGCATTTCGTCGAGGTACGCGTGACCGAGGCGCTGCCGCATTCCCTGCGCGGCGAGGTGCGCACGCTTGGATAAGCCGGTGGAGCTGGATTTCAAGCCGCTGGACAACCGGCGCCTGGCGCATCTGTGCGGGCCGTTGGACGAGAACCTGCGCCAGATCGAGACGGCCTACGAGGTGGTCATCCGGCGCCGCGGCGGCCATTTCGCCCTGAGCGGTGCCAAGGCCCGGGCCGAACAGGCGGCGCAGGCGCTGGAGTATTTCTACAACCGGGCGGCCGATGCGCTGACGCTGGACGACATCCAGTTGGGGCTGGTGGAACTCGCACGCGGCATCGGCCCCGAAGAGGGGCCGGTGCTGCGCACGCGCCGGGCCGACCTCAAGCCGCGCACGCCGCGCCAGGCGGAATACATCGAGCAAATCCTGGCTCATGACATCACCTTCGGTATCGGCCCGGCGGGTACGGGCAAGACCTATCTGGCAGTGGCCTGCGCGGTGGACGCCCTGGAGCGCGACGCCGTAAAGCGCCTGGTGCTTACGCGTCCGGCGGTGGAAGCGGGCGAGCGCCTGGGGTTTTTGCCCGGCGATCTGGCGCAGAAAGTCGATCCCTACCTGCGCCCGCTGTACGACGCGCTGTACGACCTCATGGGCTTCGACAAGGTGGGGCGGCTGCTGGAGCGCGGCGCCATCGAAATCGCTCCGCTCGCCTTCATGCGCGGGCGCACGCTCAACCACGCCTTCGTCATCCTGGACGAGGCGCAGAACACCACGCCGGAGCAGATGCAAATGTTCCTCACCCGCATAGGCTTCGGCGCGCGCGCGGTGGTCACCGGCGATCTCACCCAGATCGATTTGCCCAAGCAGGTCAAGTCTGGGCTGCTGGACGCCGCCGAGGTGCTGGCGGAGGTGCGCGGCCTGGCCTTTACCCATTTCACCCACGAGGACGTGGTGCGCCACCCGCTGGTCGCCCGCATCGTTCACGCGTATGCCAGACACCGCAAGGAAGGCGGCCGCTAAGCTGAATCTTTCCGTGCAGTATGCCGTGCCCGCCGAGGGGCTGCCCGCGCGCGCGGCGTTCCGACGCTGGGTCAAGGCCGCGCTGCCGGGGCCGGCGGAGCTTTCCTTGCGCGTGGTGGACGAGGCCGAAGGCCGTGCCCTCAATTACGCCTACCGCGGCAAGGACTACGCCACCAATGTGCTGAGCTTCGCCTACGGTGAACTGGATGACGGCGGCGGCCCGCGGCTTAGCGGCGATGTGGTGCTGTGCGCCCCCGTGGTAGCCGCCGAGGCGCGCGCCCAAGGTAAGCCGTTGGAGGCGCATTACGCCCATCTGACCGTGCACGGCCTGCTGCATCTGCAGGGCTACGACCACGAAAGCGAGCGCGAAGCCGTCATCATGGAGGGGCGGGAAGCCGATATACTGAAAGCGTTGGGTTACGATGATCCCTACCGGAGTGAAAAGCGCTGAGCGGCCGCCGGCCTTTCATCCCTTTTCACTTCCCCGGATGCTGATGGACTCGGACAGTCACCCACCCAAACCCAGTTGGATGGAGCGCCTTTCGGCGCTGCTCATGCGCGAGCCGGAAGACCGCGAACAACTGCTCGATTTATTGCACGGCGCCTTCGAGCGCAACCTCATGGACGCCGACGCCCTGGCCATGATCGAAGGGGTGCTGCAAGTGGGCGACATCCAGGTACGCGAGATCATGGTGCCGCGTCCGCAGATGGACGTGGTGGACATCAACGAGGCGCCCGAGGTGTTCGTGCCGCGCGTGATCGAGGCCGCGCACTCGCGCTTTCCGGTCATCGACCGCGACAAGGACGACATTCTGGGCATCCTGCTGGCCAAGGACCTGCTGCGTTTCTACGCCCAGCAGGAAACCGACATCCGCGCCATGCTGCGCCCGGCCGTATTCATCCCCGAGTCCAAGCGCTTGAACGTGCTGCTCAAGGAATTCCGCGCCAGCCGCAACCACATGGCCATCGTGGTGGACGAGTATGGCGGAGTGTCCGGGCTGGTCACCATCGAGGACGTGCTGGAACAGATCGTGGGCGATATCGAGGACGAGTTCGACTTCGACGAGACCGAGGACAACATCGTGCGCGACAAGACCGGCCGCTACCGGGTGAAGGCGGCCACCGAGATTGCCGACATCAACACTGTGCTGGGCACGCATTTCTCCGATACCGACTATGACACCGTGGGCGGGCTGGTGCTGAGCCATTTCGGCCGCCTGCCCAAGCGCGGCGAAAGCATCGAAACCGGAGGCCTGAAAATCCAGGTCATGCGGGCGGACAGCCGGCGCATCCACACCCTGCTGGTGGAAAAAACCCCGCAGTTGAGCCTCGGCGGCGTGCAATAGCCCCACCGCCGGCCGGCTTGCCGGCAATGGCGCAGTTCTGGATAATTAGCAGTTTTCGATAAGCTGCCCGCAGCCTCACTCGGCTTCCGGGGGGATTTTTAGCCAGAAGAATCTCCGCAGCAGGATATCGCTCAGCACTGCCGGCGCGGGTGCATGAGCCATCGTTTTCTTAAGCCCGAGGTCATTGCAATGCCAACCCGTAGCGAACTTGCCAACGCCATCCGTTTTCTTGCCCTGGATGCCGTGGAAAAGGCCAAATCCGGCCATCCCGGCGCCCCCATGGGCATGGCGGAAATCGCCGAAGTGCTGTGGAACCACAACCTGCGCCACAACCCCGCCAATCCGAAATGGGCCGACCGCGACCGCTTCGTGCTCTCCAACGGCCACGGCTCCATGCTGCTGTACGCCCTGCTGCACCTGACCGGCTATGACCTGAGCATGGAAGACATCAAGCAGTTCCGCCAGATGCATTCCAAGACCCCCGGCCACCCGGAATACGGCTACGCCCCCGGGGTGGAAACCACCACCGGCCCGCTCGGCCAGGGCATTTCCAATGCCGTGGGCATGGCGCTGGCGGAGAAACTCCTGGCCCATGAATTCAACCGGCCGGGCTTCGACATCGTCAACCACCATACTTATGTGTTCCTGGGCGACGGCTGCCTGATGGAAGGCATTTCGCACGAAACCTGCGCGCTGGCCGGCACCTGGAAGCTGGGCAAGCTCATCGCCTTCTACGACGACAACGGCATTTCCATCGACGGCCATGTGGAGAACTGGTTCACCGACGACACGCCTAAGCGCTTCGAGGCCTACGGCTGGCACGTTATTCCCAACGTGGACGGCCATGATTTCGCGGCGGTGGAAAAGGCCGTGCAGGAAGCCAAGGCGGAAACCGTCCGGCCCACGCTGATCTGCTGCAAGACCATCATCGGCAAGGGCTCTCCCAACAAGGAGGGCACCCATGACGTGCACGGCGCCGCCCTGGGCGAAAAAGAAGTCGCGGCGACGCGCGAGAACCTGGGCTGGAAATACCCGCCCTTCGAGATTCCCGCGGACATCTATCAGGGCTGGGACGCCAAGACCAAGGGCGCCGGGCTGGAGAAGCTGTGGAACAACAAGTTCGCCGAATACGAAAAAGCCCATCCCCAACTGGCGACCGAATTCAAGCGCCGCATGGCAGGCGAGTTGCCGGCCAACTGGAAGCAGCACGTCGCGGCCAAGCTCGCGGAAATCAATACCAAGGGCGAAACCGTCGCCACCCGCAAGGCCTCCCAGATCGCCATTAACGCGCTGGCGCCCGTGCTGCCCGAATTCCTCGGCGGCTCCGCCGACCTGACCGGCTCCAACCTCACCAACTGGGAAGGCTGCCATCCCATCCGCCACGGCGAGCCCGGCAACTACATTTCTTACGGCGTGCGCGAGTTCGGCATGGCCGCCATCATGAACGGCGCGGCCTTGCACGGCGGCCTGCTGCCCTTCGGCGGCACTTTCCTGATGTTCTCGGAATACTCCCGCAACGCCCTGCGCATGGCTGCGCTCATGAAGCAGCGCGTGATCCACGTGTTCACCCACGATTCCATCGGCCTGGGCGAAGACGGGCCCACCCACCAGCCCGTGGAGCAAACCGCGACCCTGCGCATGATCCCCAACATGGCTGTGTGGCGCCCCTGCGATACCGTGGAAACCATCGTGGCCTGGACTGCCGCGGCGGAAAAACGCGACGGCCCCACCAGCCTGATCCTGTCGCGTCAGAACCTGCCCTTCGTCAAGCGCGACGACGCCACCCTGGCCAACGTTGCCAAGGGCGGCTATGTCCTGTCCGACGCCAAGGGCGCCAAAGTTGCCATCATCGCCACCGGCTCGGAAGTGGAGCTGGCGCTCAAGGCCCAGGCCAAGCTGGCGGAAGAAGGCATCGCCGTGCGCGTGGTGTCCATGCCCTCGACCACGGTGTTCGACCGGCAGGACGCGAGCTATCGCAACGACGTGCTGCCCGCCTCCATGAAGCGCGTGGCGGTCGAGGCCGGAGTCAGCTCGGGCTGGTACAAATACGTTGGCCTGGACGGCGCAGTGGTGGGCCTGGATCGCTTCGGCGAGTCCGCCCCCGCCGGCAAGCTGTTCGAATACTTCGGCTTCAGCGTGGAGAATGTCGTCAAGGCCGTGAAGAGCGTTCTGTAATTCATCCGCGAAGGGCTGCGACGCAACGCGAGCGAAAAGCACAGGACGTTTTTCTTCGCGAACCTTCGCGCCCTTCGCGGATTATTAAAAGTTTTTTGTTTTTATTCAGGAGACTGAAGACATGGCAATCAAAGTTGGTATCAACGGCTTCGGCCGCATCGGTCGCATGGTGTTCCGCGCCGTGGCCAAGGACTTCAAGGACATCGAGATCGTCGCCATCAACGACCTGCTCGAGCCGGCTTACCTGGCCTATATGCTCAAGTACGACTCGGTGCATGGCCGCTTCCAGGGCGACATCCAGGTGGAAGGCAATACCCTCGTGGTCAACGGCAAGAGCATACGCCTGACCGCGATCAAGGATCCGACCGAGCTCAAGTGGAACGAAGCGGGTGCCGACATCGTCATCGAGTGCACCGGGTTGTTCCTCACCAAGGAAACCTGCGAGAAGCATCTGGCCGCCGGCGCCAAGAAAGTGGTGCAATCCGCCCCCTCCAAGGACGACACCCCGATGTTCGTGTACGGCGTGAACCACACCAAGTACGCGGGCGAGAAAATCGTTTCTGCCGCGTCCTGCACCACCAACTGCCTGGCCCCCGTGGCCAAGGTGCTGCACGACAACTTCGGCATCAAGCGCGGCCTGATGAGCACCGTGCACGCCGCCACCGCGACTCAGAAGACCGTGGACGGCCCGTCCATGAAGGACTGGCGCGGCGGCCGCGGCATCCTGGAGAACATCATCCCCTCCTCCACCGGCGCGGCCAAGGCCGTGGGCAAGGTCATCCCCGAGCTCAACAAGAAGCTCACCGGCATGGCCTTCCGCGTGCCGACTTCCGACGTCTCGGTGGTCGACCTGACCGTGGAACTGGAAAAGGCCGCCTCCTATGAGGACATCTGCAAGGCCATGAAGAAGGCCTCCGAAGGCGAACTCAAGGGCGTGCTGGGCTACACCGACGAGAAGGTCGTTTCCACCGACTTCCGCGGCGTTTCCGCCCCCTCCGTGTTCGACGCCGAAGCGGGCATCGCGCTCGACCCCACCTTCGTCAAGGTGGTGTCCTGGTACGACAACGAATACGGCTACACCTGCAACATGCTGCGCTTCGTGCAGCACGTGGCGAAGTAACATCTGGTTCACCACAGAGACACAGAGGCACAGAGAAAATCTCTTGCTTCTGTGTTTCTCGACAGCCGCTGCGGCAAAGACAGATTTACCACACAGTTACAGCGCACAGCCGGATTCTGCATTCCTCTGTGTCTCTGTGCCTCTGTGGTTGATCTTTAGATAGCAGGAGTAAGACATGCCCAAATTCATCCGCATGACCGACCTCGATCTTGCCGGCAAGCGCGTGTTCATCCGCGCCGATCTCAATGTTCCGGTCAAGGACGGCAAAGTCACCTCCGACGCGCGCATCACCGCGTCCATGCCCACCATAGAGCGTGCCGTGAAGGCAGGCGCCAAGGTCATGGTGACCTCGCATCTGGGGCGCCCGACCGAAGGCGAATTCTCTGAAGAAAACAGCCTCAAGCCCGTGGCCGACGTCATGTCCGCCAAGCTGGGCCGTCCGGTGCGCGTGATCCGCGACTGGGTGAACGGGGGCTTTGAAGTCGCCGCCGGCGAAGTGGTGTTGCTGGAGAACTGCCGCATCAACAAGGGCGAAAAGAAGAACGTCGAGGAAACCGCGAAGAAATACGCCGCTCTGTGCGACGTCTTCGTCATGGACGCCTTCGGCACCGCCCACCGCGCCGAAGCCTCCACCTATGGCATCGCCCAGTTCGCCCCCGTGGCCTGCGCCGGCCTGCTGTTGACCGAAGAACTCGATGCCCTGGACAAGGCGCTCGCCAACCCGGCGCGTCCCATGGTGGCCATCGTCGGCGGCAGCAAGGTTTCGACCAAACTGACCGTGCTCGAATCCCTGTCGCAGAAGGTCGACCAGATGGTGGTCGGCGGCGGCATCGCCAACACCTTCCTGGCGGCTGCCGGCAAGAATGTCGGCAAGTCGCTGTGCGAGCAGGACCTCATCCCCACGGCCAAGTCGCTCATGGAAAAAATGGCCGCGCGCGGCGCTTCCATCCCCATCGCCGTGGACGTGGTGGTGGGCAAGAAATTCGATGCCAACGAGCCCGCGGTGCTGAAAGACGCCGGCGCGGTCGCCGACGATGACATGATTTTCGACATCGGCCCCAAGAGCGCCCAGGAACTGGCAGACATCATCATGAAGGCCGGCACCGTGGTGTGGAACGGTCCCGTGGGGGTGTTCGAGTTCGACCAGTTCGGCGAGGGCACCAAGACCGTGGCCATGGCCATTGCCAACACCAAGGCATTCACCCTGGCCGGCGGCGGCGACACCATCGCCGCCATCCAGAAGTACGACATCTACGACAAGGTGTCCTACATCTCCACCGCCGGCGGCGCGTTCTTGGAATACCTGGAAGGCAAGGTGCTGCCTGCCGTGGACATTCTGGAAAAGCGGGCTGCCAAGTGAAAGGTATGATGTGAAATGAAGCCCTCCCGGCAGGGGGGGCGGCGGCAAAACCGCTGGGTGGGCATCACCCTTCCCCCCTTCCCTTTCACGCACAACCTATGATGCGCAAAACCAAGATCGTCGCCACCCTGGGCCCGGCTTCCACCGACCCCAAGGTGCTGGACAAGATGATGGAGGCCGGCCTGGACGTGGTGCGGCTGAATTTTTCCCATGGCAAACCGGAAGAGCATATCGAGCGCGCCGAGCTGGTGAGATCGCTAGCGCGTACGCGCGGCCGGGCGGTGGGCGTGCTGGTGGATTTGCAAGGCCCCAAGATCCGCATCGGCAAATTCAAGGACGGCAAGATAAGCCTCAAGCCGGGCGACAAGTTCATCCTCGACGCCGACTGCAAGCTGGGTGATCAGGGGCAGGTGGGCCTGGACTACAAGGAATTGCCTCGGGACGTGGCCCGCGGCGCCACTTTGCTGCTGGACGACGGCCGCATCGAACTGTGGGTGGAGGAAGTCAAGGGCAACGCGGTGCACTGCAAAGTAATACAGGGCGGCGTGCTGTCCAACAACAAAGGCATCAATCGCAAGGGCGGCGGCTTGTCCGCCGCGGCCTTGACCGCCAAGGACATCGAGGACATCAAGACCGCTGCCGCCCTTAAGGCCGACTACCTGGCGGTATCGTTTCCGCGCAGCGGCGCAGACCTGCAGCAGGCCCGCGAACTGCTGCGCGCCGCGGGCGGCAGGGGCCTGATCGTCGCCAAGGTGGAGCGCGCCGAAGCGGTGGCCGACCTGGAGGATATCCTGGATGCCAGCGACGCCATCATGGTGGCGCGCGGCGACCTGGGCGTGGAGGTGGGCGATGCCGCCGTGCCGGCCCTGCAAAAGAAGATGATCCGCATGGCGCGCGAGCGCAACAAGCTGGTGATCACCGCCACCCAGATGATGGAATCGATGATTTCCAGCCCCATTCCGACGCGCGCGGAGGTTTCCGACGTCGCCAATGCCGTGCTGGACGGCACCGATGCGGTCATGCTGTCGGCAGAAACCGCCGCCGGGGCCTATCCCGTAGAAGCGGTTGCGGCAATGGATCGCGTGTGCCGGGAGGCGGAAAAGGACGCCGAGCCGGAATTCGGCAGTGACCGGCTCAATCACAGTTTTCTGCGCGTGGACGAGGCCATCGCCATGTCGGCGGCCTACACTTCGGTGCATCTCAACATCAAGGCCATCGCCGCCC
Source organism: Pseudomonadota bacterium (assembly GCA_021849595.1). Classification (GTDB taxonomy): domain Bacteria; phylum Pseudomonadota; class Gammaproteobacteria; order Burkholderiales; family Thiobacillaceae; genus JAJXXS01. The sequence continues at coordinate 20,288 of JAJZSR010000003.1, forward strand.
TGACCCAGTCCGGCAACACCTGTTTGTGGATATCGCGCATGCATCCCGGAGTGCCGATCTACGCCTTGACACCTGAAGTGGAAACCCGTAGAAAAGTCACTCTTTACCGCGGCGTCTATCCGGTCAATTTCAAGACCGCCACCAAGGATCGTGAGGATCTGCTCATGGAGGCCGAGGAGGAACTGCGCCGCCGGGGCGCGGTGCGCGAGGGGGATCTCATCATCCTTACCATCGGCGAGCCCATCGGCAAGTCAGGCGGCACCAACACGCTGAAGATCGTACGGGTGGGCGCCGGCCACAAGGTTTGAATTTGCAAGTTTCGTGAACTGGAGATAGCACATGGCACTGATTTCCCTGCGTCAATTGCTGGACCACGCCGCCGAGCGCGGTTACGGCGTCCCGGCCTTCAACGTCAACAACCTGGAGCAGATGCGCGCCATCATGGAAGCCGCCGACGAGACCGACTCCCCGGTCATCGTGCAGGCCTCCGCCGGTGCCCGCAAGTATGCCGGCGCACCCTTCCTGCGCCATCTGATCCTCGCCGCCATCGAGGAGTGGCCGCACATTCCCGTGTGCATGCACCAGGACCACGGCACCTCGCCCGCGGTGTGCCAGCGCTCCATTCAGTTGGGCTTCTCCTCGGTGATGATGGACGGCTCGCTCAAGGAGGACGGCAAGACCCCCTCCAGCTATGAATACAACGTGGACGTCACCCGCCGCACGGTGGACATGGCGCATGCCTGCGGCGTATCCGTGGAAGGCGAACTGGGCTGCCTGGGCTCGCTGGAAACCGGCACCGCCGGCGAGGAAGACGGCATCGGCGCCGAGGGCAAGCTCGACCACAGCCAGCTTCTGACCGACCCCAACGAAGCTGCCGATTTCGTCAAGAAAACCGGCGTCGATGCGCTGGCCATCGCCATCGGCACCAGCCACGGCGCCTACAAGTTCACGCGTCCGCCGACAGGCGACATCCTCGCCATCGGCCGCATTCGTGAAATTCACAAGCGCATTCCCAACGTGCACCTGGTCATGCACGGCTCTTCCTCCGTGCCGCAGGAGTGGCTCAAGATCATCAACGAATACGGCGGCGACATGGGCGAAACCTATGGCGTGCCGGTCGAGGAAATCGTCGAGGGCATCAAGAACGGCGTGCGCAAGGTGAATATCGACACCGACCTGCGCATGGCCTCCACCGGCGCGGTACGCAAATTCCTCGCCGAGAACAAGAAGGAATTCGACCCGCGCAAATTCCTCATCGCCGCCACCAAGGCCATGAAGGACATCTGCAAGGACCGCTACACCGCCTTCGGCACCGCCGGCAATGCCTCCAAGATCAAGGTCATCTCGCTGGAAGCCATGACCACGCGCTACGGCAAGGGCGAGCTGGCTCCCAAGGTCAACTGAGCCGGTTTCCAGGCCCGGTAAAAAGCGGCCTGCGGGCCGCTTTTTTATTACCGCCCTAGACGCGAATGATGTCGCCCTTCAGCGCATAGAGGATGGCTAGCACGTCCTTGCGGGTCGCCTCGTCGATGTCATGCTTGGCCAGCGCGCCCATGATGTCGTCCACCACGGCCAGGTATTCCTGCTCGCTGATGTTCATGCCGCGATGGGCGGTGCGCATGTCGCGGCCGGTGTACCGCACTGGGCCGCCCGCGCCGGCGGAGAGGAATTCCCTGGCCATTTTCTTGGCATGCTCCAGGTCCTCGATGTTTTCGAAACGGGTCTTGATAATCGGGTTGGCCAAATGGCGCGCGATGACGTCGTCGACGATGCTCTCGATGCCTTGTGCGCCGCCCAGTCGTTCATATAACGATGCGTTCATGGGGTTTCTCCTTTCGGATGTACGGATACAAGGAGAAAAGGCGGCCGTTTACCGCCGTGTCGCCTCGACTTCCAGCAGCTCGCCCTGGGTGATGGTGAGTACGCCGTTGGCGGTTTCGCCGGCTTCGGCGTAGATATGCTCCAGGCTGCGCCGCAGTTCCTCCTGCTGCTGAGGGTCGATTAAGTCGAAGGCTTTTTTCACCGGGCCGAACTTGGCGCGGAACAGGTTGACCAGTTCGGCCGCGTCGAATGGGTAGTGCCATTGCGGATACATCCTGCGCGTGAGGCGCAGGTCGGTGAAATCTTGTGCCAGGCGGGTTTTCACCGTGTCCTCGTCACCCCACAGCACGGGTGGCGCAAGCCCCGGGGGCGGCGGCACGAAGCGGGCGACGCATTTGAACATCTGGCCCGGCATGCTCGCCGCCGTCCAGTTGGCCATGTAAAGTTTGCCGCCGGGCTTCAGCACGCGCGCGAATTCCGCAACCACACGCTCCGGACGCGGGGCGAACATGGCGCCGATGAGGGAGATCGCCGTATCGAAGCTGGCGTCGGCATAAGGCAGCTCTTCGGCATCGCCCACGTCGAAGCGAATCTCCAGCTCGGCTTCCCGCGCGCGCCGGCGGGCGTGGGCGATCAAGCTTTCGGCAATGTCGATGCCGGTGACGCGGGCGCCGTTCTTGGCGGCCGGGATGGCGGTCTGCCCGGAGCCGCAGCCGATGTCCAGCAGGGTCTTGTCGCGACCGATGTTCCAGCCGCCGAGGATTTCGAGGGCGCCGGCTTCCATGAATTTGCAGAAACCGGCGTAGTCCCCGTCTTCCCAAGTGATTTTCTGTTTGGCCTTGATCGCCGCGATGTCGGGCGCGGGCGTTTGCCTGGGTGCAGCGTTGGCGGACATGTCTCTCTCCTTCCTTTGGCGTGTGCTGGTAAGGTGATTTTGGATCGCAGGCCCCGGCGCTGCCAGTACAACGTTTGTAGCGCAGGCGGGCGTTGCCGGCGTAAAAGCGGCCTTCGATGTTCATTTGATTCAGGCACTTAACCGCACCCCGCGTCGCCTCACCGGGACGGCCGCGGCGCCGGACTGCTTAATCAAATATTAAATTTATACTGGAATCAGGTGAGATCAATACTTACCGGGCGGGGGAGAGGCCATTTCGAGGAGGCAGAACGATGAAAGGCTATGGGCAATTCTGTCCGATCGCCAAGGCGTCGGAGGTATTGGGGGAGCGCTGGACCCATCTCGTCATCCGCGAACTGGCGGCCGGAAGCGAGTCGTTCAACGACCTGCGCAAGGGCGTGCCGTTGATGTCGCCGTCGCTGCTTTCCAAACGGCTCAAGTCACTGGAAAAGCGCCAACTGATCGAGCGCCGGGAGGCCGACGGACATGTCGGCTACAGGCTCACCCAGGCCGGCAAGGAACTGGTGCCCATCGTTTTCCAACTGGGCGTCTGGGGCCACCGCTGGGTGCGCAGCGATCTCGCCGCGGAAGACCTCGATCCGTCGCTGCTCCTGTGGGACATGCACCGCTCCCTGAATGTCGGCTTCTTCAAGGGCGGGCGCACCGTCATCCGCATAGAGTTCACCGACCAGGCCGCGAAGTATCGGCGCTGGTGGCTGGTCATCAGGGATGGCGACGTGGACGTGTGCCTGAAGGATCCCGGGTTCGAAGTCGACCTGACGCTGACCACCGATCTGCGCATCCTGACCGCCGTGTGGATGGGCGATACGACCATCATGAACGCGATCCGGGAAAACAAGGTGGTGGCGGACGGCTCCCCCCATCTGCGCAAGAACATCGCGGTCTGGCTGGGATTGAGCTATTTTGCCGATGTCCGGCCGGCGCAGCAGCGGGCGGGCGCCTTGGCGTAGACGGTCAGATCAGCCCGAATTTTCCGATTTTCCGATACAGTGTGCGCTCACTGACACCAAGCTCTGCGGCGGCTAGCCGACGGTTGCCGCCGTGGCGCGCGAGCAGGTCCTGCAGGTGCCGGCGGGTCAGCTCTTCCAGGGTGGCGCCCCCCGCCGGCACGGCCTGGGGCGCCCGCGGTGCGCCGGGCCAGCCCGGGAAGACGATGTGTTCGGCCTCGATGCTGCCGTACGGGCTCAAGGCCGCGGCCTTCATGAGCAAGTTGCGCAACTCGCGCACGTTGCCGGGATAGCCGTAGTCCATGAGCCTTTCCAGTGCCTCTTCACTCAGGCGGTGGCGCGCCTGGCCGCTGCGGTTGAGCTGCTGCATGAGCCATTGGGCGAGCAATGGGATGTCGCTCTTGCGGGCGCGCAGCGGCGGCAGCTCTACGTCCAGGCCGGCGATACGGTAGTAGAGATCCAGGCGGTACTGGCCGCGCTCGCTCATTTCCAGCAAATCCTGGTTGGTGGCGGAAATGATGCGCACGTCGGCACGCAAAAGCTCGATGCCGCCCATGCGGCGGAATTCGCCGCTTTCCAGCACGCGCAGGAATTTGGCCTGGAACGGGCGCGGAATCTCCGCCACTTCGTCGAGGAACAGCGTGCCGCCGTCGGCCAGCTCGAACAGGCCCTTCTTGCGCGCTACGCTGCCGGTGTAGGCGCCGCGCTCGTGGCCGAAAAGCTCGCTTTCGAACATGCCGTCGGGGATGGCCGCACAGTTGAGCGTGACGAAGGGCCGGTTGCGACGCGGCGAGCACTGGTGCACATAGCGCGCGGCCAGTTCCTTGCCGACGCCGGATTCGCCCAGGAGGAGCACGGGGCCATCGCTTTCCGCCACGCGCCCGAGGCGGTCCAGGCATTTGAGGAAGGGCGGCGACTGCCCCACCATGCGCATGCCCGGCACGGCGGGTTGCAGGGGGTCGGCCAGCGGCTCGATGGCCTCGCCCAGGTAGCGCCGGCCGTCGGCACCGGTCAGCGCATGGCCCTGGATGCGCACATGCTCGGGCGTGTTGGCGGCGTCGTAATGGGTGTGCAGGACTTGGTGCGGCAGGCCGCTTTCGAACACCTGGCGGTGCGGGCAATCCTCGCCGTTCAGATGACAGGGTACATGCGAATGATGGGACACTTCATGGCACCGGCGGCCGAGGACTTCTTCACCGTAATTGCGTCGATAGGCCGCATTGGCGGCGACGATGCGGTAATCCCGGTCGATCACCACGAAGGGCAGGCCGTGGCTGTCGATCAGGGACTGGAGTTCGATGCTCGGTGGCGCGGGAGCCTTGACGACTTTGTCATCCATGCTGACAAATTTATCATGTCCTCGTTGTCTGGGTCACGGGGGGCTATATTTCGGTGAATGGATTCGGAAGCCTCTGGGTCGGGTGGCGCCGGGTTGCCGGCGAGGGGCAGTCGCGCGAATTTTGGCACGGTTTTGGCTTGTGGGCGGCCCCTAAGCGCATCGGGCGCCCAACCAACAACATTCATTACGGAGCGGAACTGACATGGCCCACATCGTGATTATCGGCGCCGGCATCGGCGGCATGCCCCTGGCCTACGAAATGAAGGAAGCGGTGCGCGCGGAAGACCGCGTGACGGTGATCTCCAACACCGACACCTTCCATTTCGTGCCTTCCAACCCCTGGGTGGGGGTCAAGTGGCGCAGCAAGGAAGACATCACCTTCCCCATTGCGCCCTATCTGCAAAAGAGAGGCATCGATTTCATCCACAGCGGCGCCAAGCGCGTGCATCCGGAGGAAAACCGGGTGGAGCTGGAAAACGGCGAAAGCGTGGCCTATGACTTCCTGGTCATCGCGACCGGCCCCAAGCTTGCTTTCGACGAAGTGCCGGGCCTGGGGCCGCATGGCGGCTACACCCATTCGGTCTGCCATATCGACCACGCCCTGCGCTCGGCCGCGGACTGGGACAGCTTCGTGCAGAATCCCGGCCCCATCGTGGTGGGTGCGGTGCAGGGCGCGTCCTGCTTCGGCCCGGCCTACGAGCATGCCTTCATCATGGACACCGATCTGCGCCGGCGCCGCATCCGCGACAAGGTGCCCATGACTTTCGTCACCGCCGAGCCCTACATCGGCCACCTGGGCCTGGGCGGGGTGGGCGACTCCAAGGGTCTGCTGGAGTCGTCCATGCGCGACCGCCACATCAAGTGGATATGCAATGCCAAGGTGAGCAAGGTCGAGGCGGGCAAGATGTTCGTCACCGAACTGGACGATCTGGGCAACGTCAAGCGCGAGCACGAACTGCCCTTCCGCTATTCCATGATGCTGCCCGCCTTCAAGGGCGTGGACGCGGTGTTCGGCATCGAGGGCCTGACCAACCCGCGCGGTTTCGTGTTCATCGATGCCTATCAGCGCAACCCCAAATACCAGAACATCTACGCCGTCGGCGTGTGCGTGGCCATTCCGCCCGTCGAGCCCACGCCCGTCCCCACCGGCACGCCCAAGACCGGCTACATGATCGAGTCCATGGTCACCGCCACGGTGCACAATATCCGCGCCGTGCTGGACGGC
>JAJZSR010000003.1:26545-44946 GCA_021849595.1 Pseudomonadota bacterium
GAAAGCCACCTGGAACGCCATCTGTCTGGCCGACATGGGGGACACCGGGGCCGCCTTCGTCGCCCTGCCACAAATCCCGCCGCGCAACGTCAACTGGTTCAAGCAGGGCCGCTGGGTGCACCTGGCCAAGATCGCGTTTGAAAAATACTTCATGCGCAAAATGAAGAAAGGCACGTCGGAGCCGATCTATGAGAAATTCATGCTCGGCGCCCTGGGCATCAAGAAGCTGAAGGACAATCCCTGATCGCGTGAATGCGACGCGCCGTTTCGGGCGGGCCTTCAGCGCCCGCCGGCGCGCGCAGTCTGCGAGAGGATGGCGGAAGGTATGTCGCGGAGAGGAAGGATACTGCCGGCCGCGCCCAGCTTGACGGCTTCCTTGGGCATGCCGTAGACGACGCAGGAGGCCTCGTCCTGGGCGATGGTCTCGGCCCCTGCCTGGCGCATTTCGCGCAGGCCGCGCGCGCCGTCGTCGCCCATGCCCGTCATGATGACGCCCAGCGCGTTCTTGCCGGCGAACTTGGCCACCGAGCGGAACAGCACGTCCACCGACGGCCGATGCCGGTTCACCAGCGGCCCGTCCACGACTTCCACGATATACAACGCGCCGCTGCGCTTGAGCAGCATGTGCCTGCCGCCCGGGGCGATGAGGGCGCGGCCGGGCAGCACGCGGTCGCCGTTCTCGGCCTCCTTGACCTCGATCTGACAAATACCGTTGAGCCGCGCGGCGAAAGCGGCGGTGAATTTCTCCGGCATGTGCTGCACGATGACGATGCCGGGGCAGACGCGCGGCAGGGCGCTCAAGACCGCTTCCAGGGCTTGTGTGCCGCCGGTCGAGGTGCCCAGCGCAACGATTTTTTCCGTGGTTTCCCTAAGGGCATGAGAGGCAGCCGGCAGGATGGCGTCGGCGCTGAGCTTGGGCGGCGCTGCGAGCGGCGGCGCCTTGGGCGAACCCAGGCGCTTGAGATTGGCGCGCGCCGCCGATTTCACCGCCTGCACCAGGTCGGCGGCCGCATCCTCCATGAGATTGCGGCGGTTGCCGTCCAGGGCCGGCTTGGGCACGATGGCGCAGGCGCCATGGGCAAGCGCCTCCATGGCAGTTTCCGAGCCCTTCTGCGTGAGCGAGGAGCAGATCACCACGGGGGTGGGGTGCTCGGCCATGAGCTTCTTCAGGAAGGTAATGCCGTCCATGCGCGGCATTTCCACGTCGAGCACCACCACATCCGGCCAGCTGCGCTCCATGCGCTGCAGGGCGAACAAAGGGTCCGCTGCCGCGCCGATCACTTCGATGGCCGGGTCGCGCGACAGCACCTCGGTGGCCACTTGGCGCACCACGGCCGAGTCGTCCACGATCAGCACCCGGGTTTTGGTCATGCGGCACTCCTGCGCACTGCCATGGGCATTTGCGCGCGCGTGCCGACGCAGGCGGCCGAGCCAGGCGCGGCGCGCGCTTGGCGCACCCAGACATGCCCGCTCCACAGATCAAAAATGACATTGCGATGTCCCACGCCGCCCAGGTGCTCTGCCTTGACGGCAAAGCCGTGGTGGGCGGCGAGCGCCCGCCCTGCCAGGACGTTCTTGCAGGGCACGTCGCGGCAATCGCCAGCCTTGACCAGGCGCGGGAACATGTTGCCGCCGCCGAACAGCTTGAGCTCATACTCGCGCGGGTGCGTCCCGGCTGCCTTGATCTCCTGCAGCAGCAGCGCCAGCGCCTCGTCGGCGTACTTGCCGTTGAGCGTGCCGGCCGCGTGCCGGCCGCGGCTGGGCAGCATGTAATGGCACATGCCGCCGATCAGCAGCCGCGGATGCCAGAGCGTGAGCGATATGCAAGACCCTAGCACGGTGCGGATGCGCGTGTCGCGGTCGCCGAAATACAGCTCGCCAGGCTGCAGGAAGATTTCGATGACGTGCGGTGGTTTACGCATCGGGCTACCCTTTGCAATAGATGGACGGGGCAGCCGCGCGCACGTCCTCGGTGATGCCGTTGAGGCTCTCGGAATGGCCCACCATGAGCCAGCCGCCCGGCTTGAGTGCGGAGAGGATGCGCCCCACCACCTGGCGCTTGGTGGCGAGGTCGAAATAGATCATGACATTGCGCAAAAACACCACGTCGAACTCGCCCAGGCCGGGCAGTGCATGGTTGAGGTTGATCTGCAGGAAGCGCACGCGTGTACGTAAACGGCGATCGATGACGAAGTTGCCGGCCTGCGCGCCGACGCCCTTGAGGCAGTAGGTTTTGAGATATTGCTGCGGTATGTTCTGTGCGCGCTCCAGCGGGTAGATGCCGCGCTGCGCTTTTTCCAGCACGCGCGTGCTCAGATCCGAAGCGACGATTTCCCAGGGCGCCTCTCCCAGCACGTCCGCCAGGATCATGGCCAGGGTGTAGGGCTCCTCGCCGGAGGAAGAGGCGGCGCTCCAGATGCGGAACGGCGCACCCGGCTTGCGCTCGGGCAGGATGCGCTGGCGCAGGAAATCGAAGTGCTTGGGCTCGCGGAAAAAATAGGTCTCGTTGGTAGTGAGCAAATCCAGCGCGGTCTGCAGCTCGTTCGGTTCACGCCCGCTTTCGATGAGCCTGAAGTAGTCCCCGTAGGAATTCAGCCTGTAGTGCGTCAGGCGGCGCGACAGCCGGCCGCACACCAGGGCCTTCTTGGCATCCGACAGATGGATGCCGGCGATGCTTTTGGCGAGCGTCTTGAAGCGGAGGAACTCCGCGTCGGTGATATGCCGCGAGTGGGTGTGATCCGCGTCACCTGGCATGGTTGCGCTCCGTGGGTATGCCCGCGGCGCCATTTTCCGGCCTTGGATCACAGCGCAAGAGTCTTGCCCTCCCGCATGAGGATTTCCATTTCTTCTGCCGGTAGGGCCCGGGAAAAAAGCCAGCCCTGCATTTCCTGGCAGCCGTGGGCGCGCAGAAATTCGGCTTGTGGGACGGTTTCCACGCCCTCGGCGATGACGTTGATATCCAGCGCGCGTGCCATTTCCAGAATGGCGCGTGCGATGGCGGCGTCGTTCCGGTCCCCCGGCAGGCCGCGCACGAAGGTGCGGTCGATTTTGAGGGTGTCCACGGGGAAGCGTGACAAGTACGACAGCGACGAATATCCCGTGCCGAAGTCGTCGATGGCGACGGTCACCCCCATTTCGCGCATTTCCTGCAGTACCTGTGCCGCCCGATCCGGCTGCTGCATCAACAGGCTTTCGGTGATTTCCGCTTCTATGGCGCCGGCCTCCAGCCCGTGCTGCAGGAAGCAGCGCGAAAAGGCCTCGCCCACGCCCTCGCGCGCGAGTTGGCGCGGCGACAGGTTGACGGCGACGCGCATGCCGGCGTAGCCGAGCTTGCGCCAGCGCTTGAGCTGGGTGCACGCCGCATCCATGAGCCATTCGCCCACCGGGTCGATGAGTCCGGTTTCCTCCAGCAGCGGGATGAAGTCCAGCGGTGACACCAGGCCGCGCTCGGGGTGGGCCCAACGCAGCAGCGCTTCCACCCCGGTGATCCCGCCGGTCGCGAGGTGTACTTTGGGCTGGTAGTGGAGCAGGAACTCCCCCCGCTCCAGGGCGCGGCGCAGGCTGTTTTCCAGGGACAGGCGCTCGGCCATGTGAGTGTTCATCTCGGGGCGGTAGAAATGGAACTGGTTTCTGCCCTTTTCCTTGGCCCGGTACATGGCGGTGTCGGCGTTGCGCAAGAGCGTGCGCACGTCCTCGCCGTCGGCCGGGAAGACTGCCGCGCCGTCGCTGGCGGTGACGAAGAATTCCCCTGTTTCCAGAGTGAAAGGCGCGGTCAGTCCTTCGACGATTTTTTTTGCCACCAGGGCGATGTCCGTCAGATGGGCAAAATCCTCGATGAGGATGACGAACTCATCGCCGCCGATGCGTGCCACCGTGTCGTCGCCCCGCACGATGTGGCCGAGCCGCGCGGCGACTTGCTTGAGCAGTTGGTCACCCACTTCGTGGCCCAGGGTGTCGTTGATGTTCTTGAAGCGGTCCAGGTCGAGAAATAGCAGCGCCAGGCTGCGTTCGTGCCGCCGGGCTTTCGCGATGGCCTGTTCCACCCGATCGCGCAACAGGAAGCGGTTGGGCAGGGTGGTGAGGGGGTCGTGGTAGGCCAGCCAGGTCAGCCGCTCCTGAGCCTTCTTGCGCTCGGAGATGTCGCGCATGATGGTGGAAACCCGGGGACGCTGCTCCGTGCGCTCGCGGTGGGCGACGATGACCTGGGAGACCGGGATTTCCTTCCCTCCCTTGTCGCGCACCATGCATTCGCCCTGCCAGGTGCCGGCGCTCAGCGCGGCGGGAATGCCTTCCTTGAACATGCGGTCGGCGCTGGCTTCGGGATAGAAATCCTGGATGCGCAGCTCGCCGGCAGCTTGATCGGGATCCAGGCCGAGGATGTCGCGTCCGGCCGAATTGACATAGGCGATGCGGCCATCGCCATCCATGCTCACCACCAGATCGGAGGTGCTTTCGATGATTTCCACCAGCCAACGCGTCTCCGCCTCGCTTTCCCGCAGAGCGGTGATGTCGTGCACCACGATGACCGCGCCCAGGTCTTCGCCGGTTTCGGCCTGCATCTTGCGTCCGCTGCACAGCGCCCGCCGTGTGGGCTTGCCGCGCGGGGCGATGACGATTTCGAGGTCGCAGACCTCTTCGCCGCGCAGCGCGCGATACAGAGGTACTTCTTCCGGCGCCAGCGGCGTCGCCCCGTCCGGGCGGTAAAGGTCATAACCGCGGGCCCAGGCATCGGGCGGCAGGTTCAGGTCGATCGCGCTGTGCAGCGCCTTGGCGGCGCGATTGAAATAGACCAGATTGCCGTGCCCGTCGCAGGCCGCCACCCCGGCCGAGATCGTTTCCAGCACGGCATTGAGAAAAGTCTTTTGTTGGCTGAGCGCATTGCGCACGCGCACCATTTCCGTGATGTCCTGCGCCATTACCACGAGCGTGTCGGCGTCGCGCCCGTCGCCGCGCATGAGGGCGGCGGCGACGTGTGCGTGACGGATGGCGCCGTTGCGTTGTTGCAGGCGCAGCACGTGCCGGGCGCTGTGCCCGTCGGCGTACACCCGCGCGAACAGCGCCAAGGCATCCTCGCGGTCTTCCGGATGGATGACGGCGGCGGCGCGCATGGCCCGCAACTCGTCGGCGTCATAGCCCAAGAGCTTGCATGCCGCGGCATTGATTTCCAGTATCCTGCCTTCGCGGTCCAGTACACCGATGGAGCTGGCCGACTCGCCGAATATGGCGCGGAAGCGCTGCTCGCTGCGCATCAGGGCTTCCGAAGCCTCGCGCTCGGCGGTCACGTCCTCGATCTGCAGCACGAACCAGCGGGCGCCCCGCACGTTGTCGCGCGCCAAGGCGAGGGCAAAGCGCGCCCAAACCGTGCGCCCGGTCTGGTGCAGCAAACGCAGCAGGCCGGTTTCCCCGCTGCCGCCTGTCGTGTCCGTCAGCAGGCGGCCCATCATGCCTTCGATTCGGCTGCGATCTTCCGCCGCCAGGGCCGCGAGCAGCCCCAGGGAGAGCAGCGTTTCCTCGCCATACCCCAGCATGGCGAGCAGCGCCGGGTTGACCCGCAGGAAGGCACCCGCGTCCGACACCAGGGCCGCGCCCAAAAGGGATGACGTGAACAGCAGGCGATATTCCTCTTCCACGGCCTTGCGCGCGGTGATGTCGCGCAGGACGCCGATGAAGCAGCGCTTGCCGTCGGCATGGATTTCGGCCACGGCCAATTCCGTTGCGAGGCACGTCCCGTCTTTGCGTTGGGCGAGAACCTCGCGCGGACCGATGCCGATGATCCTGGAGCCGCCGCCGGCCAGATATCGGTTTAGATGGTCGTCGTGGCCGGAACGCTCCGGCTCGGGCATCAGCATGCCGACATTGCGCCCCACGGCCTCGGCGGCGGGCCAGCCGAACATGCGCTCGGCCGCGGGCGAGAACATCTGGATGACGCCGCGGTGGTTTATGGTCACGACGCCGTCCGGCACATGTTCGATCAGCGCCTTTAGTTCCTCGCGGCTCTCCAGCAGTTGGGCGGCGAGCGGCCGAACGCGCCAGCGCACCAGCAGGATGCCGAAGCCAATCATGCCGATCAGGAAAGGCAGGAGCATGAACAGCTTTTGCGCGGGAGCGCCGTACAACTCCCGGGCGTTTATGGTCACCACCATGCCCAGCCCGGTGTTGCCTACCGGCCTATAGGCGGCCACCACCGGGGTGCCGCGGTAATTGCGGCGCAGGGTCACGCCGCTCTGGCCGCTCAGCGCCCGGGCGATGGGCAGGGCGGCCGTGCCGTGCCCGGCGGGCAGGCGGAAGGGGGCGGCCTGAAAGCGGGTGGGAAAGCAAGCCACGGATTCGCCGTCGCGGCCGCACAGCGCGAGCGCCATGCTGGACGAATGCCGCCGAGAAGCGTCCAGGAGAACGCTGGTCAGGACGCGCGGCAGGGCCTGTTCGAGCCGCAGGTAGCCGCGCATGCGCCCATGCTGCACGATGGGTTGCTTGTTGCGCAGATAAAAGCGGCCGTTCGCCCAGACGAGTTTGGTGCCTTTCCTTTGCGCCAGGGGGAGGGCCAGTTCGGCGCGGGAGAACGGCTTGCCGGCGGTGGCCACGACTTGCCCTTGCAGGTCTTCCACGGCGACGGCCGTCGCGCCGTCTGCCAGGATGCGCAGCAAGGCGGGAGCGAGTATTTCCTGGCGGCGCGGCCCCGGGCCCGCGAGGCCGTTGGCGTACAGCGGTTCGCTGGCATAGGCGGGCAGCCGCAGGGTAGCGCGCTCCAAAATGGAGGCGATGAGCGCTTGCGTGAGATCCAGGGTATCCGTGAGCCCGTTTTCCAGGGTATCCCGGTTCTGCGCGTGCATGACGGTGAATACGCCTACACCTGTCGCGCCTGCGGTGAGGGCGATCAGAAAGGCCGCGGTGGCGATGATGCGCCGCGCCTCGTGCTGGCCGGCGTAACCGCGCAGGATCAAGGACAAGCTCCCCAGGATGGCGAACAGCGGCCCGGCGGCGAGCGCCAAGTCCGCGTTCCAGGCCGTGTACCCGTTTTGCAGGGAGGATTGCTCCAGCCAGGCGAGGGTGGCGGCGGTGACGAGCACGCCGCCCACGAGCAAAAATACGTCGAACGATTTCCGCAACATTTGTTGTTTTTGTTCCATGGCGCATGCTGCCCCGGCTTCTTACCGCGCCGCTGGCGCGGGGCCGGGGGACTCTGAGTAAAGCAATGATCGGCGAAGCCGGCGCGGGCTTGGTCGGTCCGGTCACTCGGGATATTTGGACTGTAGGTTTGTAAGCGCTCCATCAGGTTCCCGCAGGCAATCCATTTTCGGGCCTCGCCTGGGTGGCCCGCTCAAGCAGTTCGAGGTCGTCCTCGGAGAGAACTTTATCGACATCGAGGACGATGACGAACTTGTCCTGCACCTTGCCCATGCCCTTGATGAATTCGGCGCGGATGCGGGCGCCGAAGGCCGGCGGCGGCAGGATGTCGGCGGCGGGGATGTCCAGCACCTCGTTCACCGCATCCACGACTACGCCCGCGACCTGGGTTTCCTCCTCGGCCGTGAATTCGATGATGATGATGCAGGTGCGCCGCGTCACCTCGGCGGGCGCGCCGCCGAAACGCACGGCCAGGTCCACTACCGGCACCACCGCCCCGCGCAGGTTGATCACGCCGCGGATGAAGGCCGGCATCATGGGCACCGATGTCAGTTGTCCGTATTCGATGATCTCCTTGATGGCCAGGATGCCGATGGCGAAGGTTTCACTGCCGAGCATGAAGGTCAAATGCTGGCGGTCGTCGCGCGCTGCGTCCGCAACCGGCGCGGCCGGGGCTTCCCTGAGAGCGATCTGGTTCATGGCCGCCCCCTCAGAAGCGTACGAACTCGGGCTCTTCGGCGCCGTGGAAGTGCGCGGGTTCCGGCGCCGTTCTGGCGGCGCTCTTGGCTTTCGTCTTGACGGGCTTCTGGCGGGAGGCCTCGGCACCGGACACCTTGAAGAAGGCCATGAGCTGCTGCAATTGCTCGGCCTGGCCGCTCATTTCCTCGGCCGTGGCCGCCAGTTCCTCGGAGGCCGAGGCGTTTTGCTGAGTGGTCTGGTTCAACTGGCTCATAGCGGTGTTGATTTGCCCCACGCCGGAGGACTGTTCTTCGCTCGCGGCGGTGATCTCCTGCACCAGGTCGGAAGTCTTGCGGATGGAGGGCACGATTTCGTCGAGCAGCTTGCCGGCCTTCTCGGCCAGTTCCACGCTGCCGCTCGCCACTTCGCCGATCTCCTGGGCGGCGACCTGGCTGCGTTCGGCGAGCTTGCGCACCTCGGTGGCCACCACGGCGAAGCCCTTGCCGTGCTCGCCGGCGCGGGCGGCCTCGATGGCGGCATTGAGGGCCAGGAGGTTGGTCTGGTAGGCGATGTCGTCGATGATGCCGATCTTGCCGGCGATGCTCTTCATGGCGGAGACGGTTTCGCGCACGGCCTCGCCGCCTTCGGCGGCCTCCTTGGCGGCCTTGCCGGCCATGCCGTCGGTGACTTTGGCGTTTTCGGTGTTCTGGGCGATGGACGCGGACATCTGCTCCACCGAGGCGGAGGTTTCCTCCACGCTCGCGGCCTGTTCGCTGGAGCCTTGGGAGAGCGATTGGGCCGTGGCGCTGACTTCCTCGGAGGCGCTGGAGAGGTTGTCGGCGGCGCTGCGAACTTCGGTGATGATCTGGGAGAGCTTTTCCACCATGTTCTTCATGGCGTTGAGGAGCTGTCCGGTCTCGTCGCGGGAGGTCGCGTCGATGCGCACCGAGAGGTCGCCTTCGGCCAGGCGGTTGGCCGCCCCTACCGCTTCGTTCAGCGGACGCGTGATGGAGAGGGTGATCCATAAGGCCAGGATGACGCCGAGGATGAGGGCGCCGGTGCCGATGCCGAGCATCATGCTGCGCGCACTGGCATATTCTTGGCGGGCGCGGGCAGCATCCCGGTCGTCATCGGTATCCTGAAGTTTTTTCAGATCGTCCAGCGCGCTGAGCAGGGCGGTTTGGCTGACCTTGGCCTGCACGGTGAGCAGGGCCACGGCCTGCTGGTTCTTGCCCGCCAGGCAGAGCTGCATGGCTTGGTCCACCAAAGGGGCGTTGGCTTCCCGGGCGGTGTCGATCTTGGCCAGCACGGCCTTGCCGTCGGCGCTGCTCACCAGGGACGCGAGCTTCTGCGCCGCTGCGCTGTAGTTTTCCCGATAGCCTTTCACGCGCTGCACTTGCGCCTGCTTCTCGGCCGGGTCCGTCATCAGCAGGCAATCGCGTGCGGCAATGGCGGTATCGCGCGCATCCGTGCGCATCTCGCCGACGAGGTTGATTTTGACGATGTTGTCGTCGACGATGGTTTCCAGGCGCCGGTCGATTTTCTCCATGCGGCTCATGCCGACGAAGATCGTCAGGAGCATGAGGAGGAGTACCACGCCGAAGGCGAGGCCCAGGCGCACGCCGATTTTCATATGCTTGAACATGGTGTTTCTTCCCTTTCTTTGAGATTCAATGCATCGCCGTTTGCGCGGCGTCCGTTGCGGCCATTTCGCGCGCCGTGGCCTGCTTGACCAGGGCGGCAACGTCCAGTATGAGTGCCACTTCCCCGCTGCCCAGGATGGTGGAGCCTCCGATGCCCTTGAGATGGCGGAACATGCGGCCCAAGGGTTTGATCACGGCCTGAAATTCGCCCAGCAGGGCGTCCACCACCAAGCCGGTGCGCTGCCCGGCGTGGCTCACCACGACGATGTTTTCACGCTTGGGCGCTTCGCCGCCGAGCTCGAAGCTGTCGCGCAGGCGGATGAGCGGCAGCACTTCGCCGCGCAGATTGATGTAGTTGCGCCGCGCCAGCGCGGCGCGCTCCCCGGCCGACAATTCCAGGCATTCCATGACGGTGTCGAGAGGGACGACGTAGGAGGCGCTGCCCACGCCCACGAGGAAGCCGTCGATGATGGCGAGCGTGAGCGGCAGGCGGATGCGCGCCGTGGTGCCCCGGCCTTCCCCGCTGTCCAGGTCCACCGTGCCGCGTAGGGCGACGATATTCTTTTTCACCACGTCCATGCCCACGCCGCGACCGGACAGATTGGTGACTGCATCCGCCGTCGAGAATCCGGCCTCGAAAATGAGCTGATGGATTTCGCTGTCGCTCAAGTTCTGGTTGGGGGCGATCAGTCCGCGCTCCCAGGCCTTTTGCAGAATCCTGTCCTTCTTCAGGCCGCCGCCGTCGTCGCTCACCTCGATGACCACGCCGCCGGAGTCGTGATAGGCGTTGAGCCGCAGCGTGCCCCGGGCGGGCTTGCCTTGAGCGGCACGTACCTCGGCGGATTCGATGCCGTGATCCATGGCATTGCGCACCAGATGCATGAGCGGGTCGGCGATCTTTTCCACCACCGTCTTGTCCAGCTCGGTGTCGGCGCCGCTGATTTCCAGGGCGATGTCCTTGCCCAGTTCCCGGCCCACGTCGCGTACCACGCGCTGGAAGCGGTTGAACGTCTCGCCGATGGGCACCATGCGCAGGCGCAGCGCGCTGTCGCGGATTTCTTCCACGAGGCGGGTGACGGCCGAACTCGCCTCGGTGAGGGCTGCGTTGCCTGAGCGCCCCGCCAGCAGCGCATTGGCCGCGCCGGCGATGACCAGCTCGCCCACAAGGTCGATGAGCCCGTCCAGCTTGTCGGCATGCACGCGCACGAAGCGCGCTTCCTGCGCCTTGTGCTCGCGCCCCTGCTGCTGCTTCTTGAGCGCGCGATCGACGATTTCGGGGTAGGTGTCGCCGCGCTCCACCAGGATTTGCCCCACCGGTTTGCCGGGCGCGCAGGGACCGGCCTCGTCGGGCGGCTCGGCCGCCGCTTTGAGGTTTTGGCAGGCGA
The DNA here is from genome assembly GCA_021849595.1 of Pseudomonadota bacterium. Classification (GTDB taxonomy): domain Bacteria; phylum Pseudomonadota; class Gammaproteobacteria; order Burkholderiales; family Thiobacillaceae; genus JAJXXS01. The sequence continues at coordinate 37,377 of JAJZSR010000003.1, forward strand.
GGGCCAGTTCCAGTTCGCGCGTCGTGAGGGCGCCGCTGGCGACCAGGATTTCGCCCATGAGATGGTTGTCCTCGGGCAGCGCCTCGATCAGCTTGAAATAGTCTTCCACCAGGCTGCGCGGGGGCAGGATGTGGATGTCGCAATCGTCATGCACGAACTCGAAAACGTTCTCGACGGCCTGCTTGTCGGCCTCCGAGCGCAGGCGGATTTCGAAGCCAAGGTAGCAGCCTTCCGGGTCCATCGCGGCCGCTTCGGGCAGGGCCTCGGCCAGGGTGGTGAGGGAGACGATTTCTCCCAGGGTGGCCAAGTAGCGGATGAAGGAGGCCGGGTCCATGCCGTTTCTGAGTACGTCGCGGCCGAAGCGCAGGGAGAGGTGCCAGGCGTCCGATTCCACGCGTCCGCCGCCGCTCGTTTCCACGGCGCCGGCATGCTCCTTCGGCACCGGCGGGGCGGCGGGGGCCGTTGCCGCGGTGCCCGGCTCACCCAGCACGGCATGCAAGGCCAGCAGCAGACGTTCGCCGGCCTGCTGCTGCTCGTCGCTGAGCGCTGCGCCGGCCTCGGCCACGGTGTCGATCAGGCCGCTGACGTGGTCGCGGCATTGCAGCAGCAATTCCACCAGTCCCGCGCTCACGGCAAGCTGGCCGTCGCGCAGGCGGTCCAGTACGTTCTCGGCGACGTGGGTGAAGGAGACGATGGGGTCCAGTCCGAACAGGCCGGCCGAGCCCTTGATGGTGTGCGCGGCCCGGAATAGGGCATTGAGGCTCTCGCGGTCGTCGGGTGCGCTTTCCAGGTGCAGCAGGATAGCCTCCATATCTTCCAGGAGGGCGCGGCTTTCCTCGATGTAGGTCTGCAGAGGCTGATCCATGGGAGTCCTCGGTCAGGGGGCCGGTATGACCAGCGGGTCGCCCAGTTGGGCCGCCATGTTGTACAAGTCGATCAGCTCCAGGGTGGTGCGGCTGTGGGCGACGAAGCGCACGGTCTTGCCCAGCCGCTGGGCTTCGCGCTTGATGAGCAGCAGGAGCTGGAATCCCGCGGTGTCGATTTCGCTCACCGCCGAAAGATCCAGTTCGACCTCCGCGCAGGCGTCCAGGAGCGCGGTCAGGCGCGCCTTGGCGTCGGCTGCGGCATAGATGGTGAATTCGCCTGCCAGGGTGGCTTGGCAGAGGCCGTCGTGCTGTTGGGTATCGATGTCCATGGCCGTGCTTTCTTAAGGGCGGCTCAGGGCAGGATCAGCTTGCCCACCGCCGCCAGCATTTGCGCGGGCTGGAAGGGCTTCACCACCCAGGCCTTGGCGCCCGCGGCCTGGCCTTCGGCTTTCTTGCCTTCCTGCGATTCGGTGGTCAGCATGATTACCGGGGTGAATTTGTACTCGGGCAACTGCTTGAGGTTTTTGACGAAGGTGATGCCGTCCATGTTGGGCATGTTCACGTCGCTGATGACCAAGTGCACCTTCTGGCCGGTGAGCTTGGCCAGAGCGTCCTGGCCGTCGCTGGCTTCCAGAACGTCGTAGCCCGCGCCTTTGAGGGCGATGCTCACCACTTGGCGCAGCGAGGCGGAGTCGTCGACGATCATGACGGTCTTGGGCATGGCGTATCCTTAGAAAAACGTGATGTCTGAGGCCTGCTGCGCGGCCGGGTCGACCCCGGCGTGGATGTTGCGCTGCTCGGCGGTGGTATAGGTTTCGGCCAGCGCCTCCAACCAGGCGGCCGGATCCGGCAGGGGACAATCGCCGCCCAGGTGGGCGTGCAGCTTGTCCATGTCGGCGCCGACATGAGCGAGGATCTGGCTCACGCGATCCTGGAATTGAAGGTTGACGAGCACGTCGGCGATTTCGTCGCGGATGCCCATGCTCTCCTGTTGCAGGATGGTGGATGAGCGCGTGAGCTGTTCGGCGGCGCCGCGAAAGTCGTCCAGCACCCGATGGATCTTGCGCTCCGCTTCTGCGCTTGCCTGCTGGTCGCGCTGGGCGACGTCCTGCGAAACTTTTTGCACCGAGCCGATGGCTTGGCCGATGGCGATGGCCTTCTCGCGGATATGGTTGCCGGTTTCTCCGGAACGCAGCGATAGGCTGCGAACTTCGTCGGCCACCACGGCGAAGCCGCGTCCGGCCTCGCCCACGCGCGCCGCTTCGATCGCGGCGTTCAGGGCCAGCATTTTGGTCTGGGCGGCCAGGGCCGCCACTTCCGCCGCCATCTGCTCCAATTCCTTGGTGAACTGCGACAGGCGCACCACTTCGGCGAGCATGTTTTCCTTGGTTTCCAACAGGGAGCGCAGCGCGGCCACCACGGACTGCAATTCTTGTTCGCTGTCGCCCAGCAGGCGCTGCATGCCGCCTCCACCCTGCGCGCCATTGGTGGTGTTGGTCGAGGCGGCCACTGCCGCCTCCAGGCGTTCGACCAGGCGGGCGAAGCGGCCTGTCAAGGCCACCGTCGCTTCTTCTGTCTGCCCGCGCACCGCGTCGACCTGCTTTGCCCACAACGGCAACACGTTGCGGCAGAGGGCGTCTATGTTCGATTCGGCTTCAAGAGCCGTGTTGCTGCCAAGGGCTTGCGTGTTCATCGCCGGATATTCGCTGTGGACGTCAAACTTATCTTTGTCAAGACACCCCCATCTACGGCGAGCAGTGACAAAAATTTAGTAAATTCTCATAAAATTCAATAACTTAACAAATGCTTAAATTTTTGGCGCGGCCGGGTCGGAGGGTGCGCTATGTCGGGCGAGCCCAACGCTCAAGCAATTGCACCAGCGCGGTGTCTTGGGCCGGCAGGGGCAGCGTCGCGTCTGCCGGACAGCGCGCCAGCAACTGGGCCAGATCGCTTTCGTGCGCGGGGTCATAAAGAATGAGGACGTGCGCCGAGGGGAAGCGGTTGCGCGCCGCGAGCAGCGATTCCAGATTGCTCACGCGGTCGTGGAAATGGCGCTTGCTAAAGTCGGCCACGATGACTTCCGGTACCAAGGTCTTCAAGCATGCTAGGGCTCGGCGCACGGAATATTCGACGGCCACCTGAAAGCCCGCCCGTTCATAAAGGGGCCGGTAGTTGTATCCTGGAATTTCCTGGACGGCGAGCAGCCAGGGACGATTGCTGGGCGGGTGCATGGACGCTTTCTATCAGTCCTGCGTGCCGCGCTCAAGCTTGCCTGCGCTCTGGTCGTTGTACGGGTATCCGCCTTCGCCTCTGCCCATGCCCAGCCATATCCGAAAAATTTCTGCGGACGACGTCATGCTCGGCATGTTCATTCGCGACCTGGATCGGCCGTGGCAGGACACGCCTTTTGCCCTGGAAGGATTTTTGGTGCGGCGCGAAGAACAGATCCCCAAGATCCGCGCCTACTGCGAGTTCGTCTATGTGGATCCGGAGCGTTCGGTCGGCGCTGCGCGGGAGTTTCTCGCCGGCTACCGCGGCGGCGAAGCCGCGCCCCAGGGCGATGCCCGGGACTTCTTCAATGGGCGGGAAGGCGAACTGGCGGAACGACCGGTGCTGGTGCTGGACGGCGGACAGGTGGTTTCCTCGCGCGAACTCGTGCACGCGCAGGCCATCCAGGCCCGGGCGCGCGATACTCTGGAAGCGGTGTTCCAACTGGTGCAGTCGGGCGGCGTCGTGCCGGCGGAGGAAATCAGCCAGGCGGTCGACCAGATGGTGGAGAGCATCCATCTTGCCCCCGATGCCATGCTCTGGCTGGTGCGCCTGAAAAGTCGCCACGATTATGCCTACCGGCACAGCATCGCCGGCGCCGTCTACGCCATCACCTTCGCGCGCCAGTTGGGCTACCCGAAAAAAGATTTACGCGTCATCGGTATGGCCGCCCTGCTCAAGGATCTGGGTAACCTGCGCTTGCCTCATGCGCTGCTTGGCAAGGAGCAGGCGCTCACACCCATGGAACTGGCCGTCCTGAAAGGCCATGTGGCGCACAGCGTGCAGATCGTGCGCGCTATCCGTGGCCTGCCCGGCACCGTCGTCAAGCTCGTCGCGCAGCATCACGAACACTATGACGGCGACGGCTATCCGCGCGGCCTCAAGGGCGAGGCCATCGACCACCGGGCCGTGCTGGTCAGCCTGACTGACGCCTACAGCGCCATGACCCTGCCCCGCCCTTACGCGGAGACATTGTCCAGCCACGATGCCATCGGTCGGTTGCTGCAGCAGGCCGGCCGGCAGTTTCATCCGGGACTGGCCGGCCGCTTCGGCCAGTCCATAGGCATCTATCCGGTGGGCGCGCTGGTGGAGCTGAACACCGGTGACGTGGCCATTGTCGTGGCGCAATACCGGACTCAGCGCCTGCGCCCCCGTCTCATGGTGGTGCTCGACGCCCAGGGGCAAAAGCGCGCGGCACCCCTGCTGCTGGACCTGGTGCGCGAGCCCCACGACGAGGCCGGCACGCCCTACCGCATCCGCCGCGAGCTGCCCGACGGCTGTTGCGGCATCGACGTGCGCGAGTATTACCTGTGAGCGCCATGACGCCGGATGCCGAGCGCACGCTGGGGCGGCTGCTGGCCCAGGTCGAGGACATCTTCGGCGACGAGGCGCCCGGCCTCGCCCGGCTGCTGGCGCCGCAGCACGCGGGCTGGAAGCGTGCCGCCTTGGCACCGCTGGCGCCGGCCGAGGCGGCCGTCGCCGGCGCTTGGCTCGATCTGGCGGCCCAGGGCTTCCGTCCCGCCCTGCTGGAGGCGGTGGTCCTGGATCGGGCCCACCTGCAATTCGCCCGGCGCCGGCATGTTGAACTGCTGGCGGCCTGGCGGCGCTATGTTGCGGCGGCCCAGAGCGTCTGCCCGCCCCTAATGCTGCTGCGCGCCACGCTTGCCTTCACCAGCCTGCTGCCCGCTGCCGACGCGGACGAGCCGGCAGGCTTTGGCGAGTTCCGCGCCGCCCTGGCCCAGGCGCTGCAGGCACACCCGCTGGTGGTTGTGATCAGCGTGCAACTGCACTATTCGGCGCGCCATGCCGGGGTCCCCGTGCTGGCCCCGGGGGACGAAGGCGAACGCGCGCTCATGGCGCGGCTGCGCGCCCTGCTCAAGCGGGGGGACTTGCTCGCCCGCCTCGGCGCCGACCACTACGCGCTGGCCTTGTGCGCCCTGCCCGACGCCGGGGCCGTGGAAGCGGTGGCCACGCGCCTGCGCGCGGAGCTCTCCCAGCCTTTCGCGGCCGGCGGGCTGGAAGTGGCCGCCCTGCCGCGCCTGGGCATCGCACTGTCACCCTCCCACGGGCGCAATGCCGACGCTCTTATGCGTTTTGCTCAGGCGGCGGCACAGGACGGCGGCGAAGAATCCGGCGTGGTGTTGTTCGACCCCGCCCGCCACCTTTCTTCGCTGCATCATGCTTCGATTGAGGCTGGGCTGCGGGCTGCGCTGGAGGGCAACGAACTGGCGCTTTTCTATCAACCCCAGATGGACCTCGTGAACTGGCGCGTGGATCATGTCGAGGCCTTGCTGCGTTGGCCCGCCCACCCCACGGTGAGTCCCGCACTGGTCGTCGAGGTGGCGGAGCGTGGCGGCTGCCTGGATGCGCTCACGCGTTGGGTGATCAACACCGCCTTGCGCCAGCGCCGGCAATTCGCGCTGGCGGGCCACGATCTGGGGGTGGGGGTCAATCTCGCGCCCGCCAATCTGGGCGACCCGGAACTGCCCGATTTCGTGGCGGCGGCGCTGGCGACCTGGGATGCCCGGCCCGGCCAACTCACGCTGGAGATCACCGAGGGCACCCTGATCCGGGACCCGGAGGCCGTTGCGGACAATCTGGCGCGCCTGCGCCGGCTCGGCGTGCGGCTTTCCATAGACGATTTCGGTACCGGCTATGCCTCGCTCGCCTACCTCAAGCGCTTGCCGGCCGTGGAACTGAAAATCGACCAGATGTTCGTGCGCGGCCTGTTGCGAGATGCCCAGGACAGGCGCATTGTCAGGAGCGTGCTCGACCTGGCCGCCCATTTCGGCCTGGAAGTCGTCGCGGAGGGGGTCGAGGACCGCGCCACCCTGGACGCGCTGGCCGGCCTCGGTTGCCGCCGCATCCAGGGTTATTGGCTGAGCCCGGCGCTGGAAGGCGAGGCGTTGCTCGCCTGGCTGCGCGCCGGCTTGACGCGCCCTTAGCGGAGCACGTCGGAGGTTTCACGTGAAACTGCGCTGGATTTCCGAACGCGGTCTGGTCGTTCCTCATGACCATCCGGCCGACCTGGCGCGGCGTGTACTGCAGGCCGGCTTTGCCGAGGTGGAGGATTGCGCCGGGGCGGAGGGGGGTGTGCTGGTGCATCTCCTGCCGGGCCACGAGCCGGGAGCGGCGCTGCTGCACCTGCTGCAGGCGTCGGATCCGCCGGAGGACACGCTACCGCCGCGCCTGGTGGAAATCCCCGTGCGCTACGGCGGGGCCGATGGGCCGGATCTGGCCGAACTGGCCGCCCGCGCCGGCGTGAGCGAAGCGGAAGCGGCGGCGCTGCACAGCGGCGCCGAGTATCGCGTGGCCTTTCTCGGATTTCAGCCCGGTTTTGCTTATCTCTTTGGCACGCCCGCGGTGCTGGCGGCGCCGCGCCTGGCCACGCCGCGGGCGCGGGTGCCGGCCGGCAGCCTGGCCGTCGGCGGCCCCTACAGCGCCATTTATCCCGGGGCCGCGCCGGGAGGCTGGCGTATCATCGGCCGCACCGAACAAGTGCTGTTCGACCCGCTGCGCGACCCACCTGCCCTGCTCGCGCCCGGCGACCGGGTGCGTTTCGTTCCGCAATGATCTGCTTGGTGCAGGCCGCCGGCATGCTGGATTTGGTTCAGGACCTGGGCCGGCCGGGCTATGCGCGCTTCGGGGTGCCGCAAGGCGGCGCCGCCGATCCGGGTGCGCTCATCCAGGCCAACCGCCTGGTCGGTAACTCGCTGCAGGCGGCCGGCCTGGAGCTGACCTTGCGGGGCCCGGCGCTGGCCTTCCCGGAAGGCGGCATCGTCGCCCTGACCGGGGCCGACATGGCCGCGGTGCGCGACAGCGGCCTAGCGGCGCCGCGCTACCAGACCCTTTGGCTGCATCCCGGCGAGGTGCTGCGTTTGGGCACGGTGCGCGACGGCTGCCGTGCTTACGTCGGGGTGGGTGGCGGCATCGCCACCGAGCCCGTCATGCAAAGCCGGGCTACCTTCACGGCCGGCGGCTTCGGCGGCTTTGCCGGGCGCCCTCTGCGCAGCGCCGACCGCCTGCCGCTCGGGCCGCCCCCCTTCCCGCCACCCTATGCCCGGCTGCCGCCGCCGGCACCGGCAGACGACCAGGCCGTGCGCGTCATTCCCGGTCCCCAAGGGCCGGCTTTCGACGACAGCGCCCTGGTGCATTTCTATGGCGGCGAATTCCGCGTTTCGGCCTCGTCCGACCGCGCCGGCCTGCGCCTCGAAGGCCCCCGCTTGAGGGCGCCGGGCGGAGGCCATGGCCCCTCTCAGGCCCTGTTGCCCGGTGCCGTGCAGGTGCCCCCGGATGGGCGCCCCATCGTGCTGGCCTGGGACGGGCCGGTGACCGGCGGCTATCCGGTGATCGCCGGGGTGATTAGCGCCGACCTGCCCAGGCTTGCGCAACTGGCGCCGGGCGGCAGAATTTCGTTTCGCGCGGTGAGCCTGGAG
>JAJZSR010000004.1 GCA_021849595.1 Pseudomonadota bacterium
GGCTTCCCATTCAGCCGCCGGATCATGCCCGCCGCGCCGTGCTGCCTTCCATGCACCAGCAATCGAACGGGCTTGGGTCAAAGACTGTTGCCCATGCCGTAGCCATTCTGGAATGCTGTTGCCTGACGCACCGTCGCGCGCATACCCGCCGATGGTGTATTTTGTTCGCTTGCCTTGATGCTCATACTCGATTACCCATGTTTTCGTCCCGTGCGGGCGCACTCGCAAAAACAATCCGTCGCCATCGCCCAAAAGCCGGTCGCGCTTCGGATCAGGCTTGGCGGTTTCACACGTCACAGCGGCTAGTTTTCCCATGTCGGCTCCTTGGGTGGGATTCTGGGTGGGAATACGGTAAGGCTTGGGTGGGATTTTACGGGAACGAGCGGGAACAGGCAAACGGCTATAAATACGATGAAACAATGTACTAAAGGAATTCTAGGGAATCAAAAGGAATTTATATGCGTTATTGGCTGATGAAATCCGAACCTTCCGACGTCAGCATCGACGATCTTGCCGCCATGCCCGAGCAAAGCGTGCCCTGGTACGGTGTGCGCAATTACCAGGCGCGCAACTTCATGCGCGACCAGATGCGCGTCGGCGACCCGGTGCTGTTCTACCACTCCAGTTGCGCCGAGCCCGGCATCGCTGGGCTGGCCGTGGTGAGCAAGCTTGCCTACCCGGACGAGACGCAGTTCGACCCGGCCAACAAGTACTATGATCCCAAGGCCAGCCCCGAACGCCCACGCTGGTTCAACGTCGATGTCAAACTGGTGAAAAAAACCCGCCTCGTAAACATCAGGGAATTGCGCAGCCATCCCGAACTGGCAAACATGCGCATCCTGCAGAAAGGCAACCGCCTGTCCATCACCCCGGTCGATCCGGCCGAATACGCGTTCATTCTGAGCAGACTATAGAGGCGCAATCATGACTTTCCGGGAACTGCTCGCTTATGTGGGCGCGCACAGCAAACATGACTTCCTGGATGGCGACGTGACGGATACCCTGGCGAAAACCCGCGCCGGCGGCCACCGCAACCCCTTGGCCGCGCAAATTCTCGGCGCCCTGGACGAAAAGCTGGGTCGTGATGGGCTGGACGCTCCGGTGGAACGTGCTTCCGCCATCAATGCCCTGGGGCCGCTGCGCCTGGCCTTCATGCGCGACGACGCGCCGGTGGAGGGTTTTCGCCTGATCGAAGAAATCGTTTATCTCATCGACGGCGCCTTCAACGACGAGGCCCAGCGGGCAGGCCCTTCCTGAGCGCCCGATTTTTCCGGCGCGGCCTGCCGGCCCAAGGCGGGCACGCCCCCGAATCCCCGACGAATCAACTATGCCGCAGCGGACGGCGAACCTATCAGCCGGCTCAAAGCTTCGCGGTATTTCTGCGCGGTTTTTTCCACCACTTCGGGAGGAACGGCGGGTGCCGGCGGGCGTTTGTTCCAGCCGCTGGAGGTAAGCCAGTCGCGCACGTACTGCTTGTCGAAACTGGGCGGGTTTTCGCCCACGCGGTATTGATCGGCAGGCCAGAAGCGGCTCGAATCGGGTGTCAGGGCTTCGTCGATCAGATACAGACGTCCCGCCGCGTCGACGCCGAATTCAAATTTCGTGTCGGCGATGATGATGCCGCGGGAGACGGCGTACTCGGCGGCCCGGCGATAAAGCTCCAGGGCGGCATCCCTGACCCGCGAAGCCAGTTCCGCTCCCAGCAACTCGACGGTACGCGCATAGTCGATGTTTTCGTCGTGCGCACCCACCGCCGCCTTGGTCGAAGGGGTATAAAGCGGCTGCGGCAGGCGCTCCGCAAGCTTGAGGCCGGCGGGCAGCGCCTGTCCGCACACGGCGCCGCTGGCCAGGTAGTCCTGCCAGCCCGAGCCCACAAGATAGCCGCGCACGATGGCCTCGACCGGCAGCGGTCGGAGGCTTTTCACCACCACCGCGCGGCCCGCCACCTGGTCGCGCTCGTCGTCGCGCACGACGCTTTCCGGGCTGACCGCCAGCAGGTGATTGGGCAGCACGGCAGCGAGCTTGCTAAACCAGAAACAGGAGATTTCCGTCAGCATGCGTCCCTTGCCGGGTATGGGCGTAGGCAAAACCACGTCGAAGGCCGAAAGGCGATCCGTGGCCACCAACAGCAGGCGTTCCTCATCCACCCTGTAAATGTCGCGCACTTTGCCGCGCGCAATGAGAGGCAAAGAGGCGATATGGCTTTCCATCAGGGCGAGTGTCATAAGGCAGAAAACGTAGCGTTCATGGGCTTCCTATAGGCGCAGCAAGCGGTCGACTGCGGTTTCTGGGATTATACTTTGGGCTCCTAGTCGACCCGAACCGGGCACGGCCGAGCATCGCCACACGCCGGCTCCGGCATCTCGCGTTCCGGTTCGATGCTTAGCACAGTTTGACGGCAAGCCGCCTGCATGGATATCCAACCGCCTCCCGCCCCGCCCAGCATCTCCTGCGTGGTTCCCGCCTACAACGAGGCGGAGAACCTGCCCACCCTCCTGGAACAGCTCAAGGACGCCCTTTCGGGGCTGACCGACGCCTGGGAAATCATCCTGGTGGACGATGGCAGCCGCGACCGCACGCGCGAGGCGCTGCTGCCCTGGCGCCACATGCCGGGGCTGATGGTGCTCCATCTGTCGCGCAATTTCGGCAAAGAGGCGGCCCTGAGCGCCGGCCTGGACGCCGCGCGCGGCGACGTCACCTTTCTGCTCGACGCCGACCTCCAGCACCCCGTGGAACTCCTGCCGCGCATGCTCGACGCCTGGCGCGGCGGCGCGGAAATGGTTTACCTGGTACGCGAAAACCGCAGCGACGAAGGGTTGCTCAAGCGCATCGGCACGCGCTGGCTATACCGCCTGATGAACTGGAGTTCGCCGGTGTACATTCCTCCCGACGCGGGGGATTTTCGCCTGCTGGATCGCAAGGTGGTGATGGCGCTGCGCGAGCTGCCCGAGCGCAACCGCTTCATGAAGGGCCTGTACGCCTGGGTGGGCTTCCGCACCCAGGCCCTGCCCTACACCCCCGCACCGCGCCTGGCGGGAGAAACCCAGTTCTCCTTCCGCCGCCTGGCGGGGCTCGCCTTGACCGGCCTGACCTCCTTCTCCACCCTGCCGCTGCGCTTCTGGAGCGCATTGGGCTTCATCCTTGCGGCCCTGGCCCTGAGTTACGGCGTGTGGATCATCATCGACCACTTCATCAACGAAAACACCGTCCCCGGCTGGGCTACGCTGGTCGTCGGCCTCATGTTCTTCAGCGGCGTACAACTGATTTCCGTCGGCATACTCGGGGAATACCTCGGCCGCGTCTATGAAGAGGTGAAGCAGCGCCCGCGCTACATCGTGGGCGACAAGTTGGACAACAGCCCGTTGCGCCAACGCGATCTGCCGAGCCGGCAGGAAAGTGCATGAGAAGGCTCGCGGCCTTCGGCGCGGTTGGGCTGGCGGCGGCGTCCGTGCATTACCTAGTGGTCTGGCTGCTGGTGTCGCACTACGCCGTCGCACCGCTCGCCGCCAATGTCGGCGGCTTCCTGGTCGCGTTCTGGACGAGTTTCTTCGGCCACCGCCACCTAAGCTTCGCACACCGCCGCCCGGCACCGGTACGCCGGGCGCTGCCGCGCTTCGCCGCCGTCGCTCTGGCGAGCTTTGCGGCCAACGAAAGCCTATACGCCTGGCTCCTGGCCTACACCCCGCTGCCCTATACCTGGGCGCTGATCCTGGTGCTGGGCACGGTCGCCGTCGCCACATACCTCCTGAGCCGCTTTTGGGCCTTTCTGCCCGCCTAGACGGTATACGCCCACGCCATACTGGTGCGCAACCTCGGGACTGGCGGCCACCAGGGGATATTGCGACTTCGCCCAGTCCGGCATGAAAGCCCACGTCACGATGGAGCTGCAGACGTAGTGCTTGATGCGGTCAGGCGTCACTAGGATCTCGCGTTTGGCCACGGGATCGAAGCTCGCCGACGTGTATAGCTCGGTAGTCCAACTGTCGCCGGCGCTGTACTGCGGATTGTTCCATTGCCCCATGACGCGGATGGGTTGGGCGCGGTGCAGATAAAAAGGCACACTATAGTAATAGCTCTCGATGAACATGACCTCGTCGCCAGGCTTCATTTGCGCACGCACGGTATCGCTCAGATCGACCAGCGATTTGCGATCCTCGACGGTGGTGACGATCACGGCGGCGATGCCCAGCGCCGCGCCGCCCCATGCGCAGGCCCAGGCCGCACGGCGCCATTTCGCAATCTCCCAATGGCGCTCCAGCCAATGGCCGGCCAAGAGCGCGAAAGCGGGCACCACGGGCAGGATGTAGCCGATGAGCTTGGAATTGGGAATGGAGAAGAACAACAGGATGGCCCCTATCCATACCCAGGCCAGACGCGTAAGCGGGTGCCCGGTGAGCCCTTGGCGCTTGGCCCGCACGGTCAGATAAGTCAGCAGCAAAGACCAAGGCAGCAGCCCCAGGAACAGAATCGCGGGATAGAAATACACCGGCTGCGGATTGTTGAAGCCGGTCGTAACATAGCGGTCGAACTGCTGATAGATAAAGGTGTAATAGAGGAAGCCGGGAAACTTGACTTCCATGAGCGCGAACCAGGGCACGGCGATGAGCACGAAGAGCACGATGCCGGGCAGCGAAACCAGACGGTAGAGGTGGCTCCAGCGCCGCTCCAGCATCAGCCACAACAGCATCACCAGGCCCGGCAGGGCGAGGCCGATCAAGCCCTTGGTGAGCACTCCCAAGGCGCTCGCCACATAGGCCAGCGGCAGCACAATGCCGGCCGGTTGGCCTCGCTGCATGCGTTCGCTGGCAGTGGCGAGCAGCATGATAGTCACCGCGATGAGCGCACCGACCAGCGCGTCCATGCTGGCATATTGCGCGGCGCCGAAGAACAGGGGCATGGTGGCGAGCACGAACACCGCCAGCGCCGCCGCGCGCCGGTTCAGCCAGCGGTCCATGAACCAGAACAGCACTGCGGCCACGGCAAAGGCCCCCAGCACGGACGCCATGCGCGCCGCCCAGGCGTGATAGCCGAAGAGCTTGAGCGATGCCGCGGTGATCCAGTAGAACAACGGCGGCTTGTGGAAGAAAGGCAGGCCATCCAGGCGCGGCGTGCTCCAGTCGTGCAGACGCAGCATGTCATAGGCGATGCCGACGTAGCGGCCCTCGTCCGGGGGCAGCAGCGGCCTCACCCAGATGGTGGCCAGCAGCCAGAGAGCAAGCCAGAAAAAAATCCGCGCGGGACGGTATTGTTGTTGCTGCATAATGTCTTGTCCGAGTTCCTGCCGTCTGCCGCTATCGATCGCGCATTCGGGCCGTAAAAAAACAAAAAATTGCCTACTCCGTGGCCGTCGGCCGACCCTAAGTCATGCCAGACACAGACCTGCCCTCCCGCGCCATCGTTCTATGCGCGGACGACTACGCCTTATCCGAGGGCGTGGATCGCGCGATCCTTGACCTCGCCGCCGCAGGGCGGCTGACCGCAGTCGGCTGCTTGGTGCAGTCGCCCCGCTGGCCGGCCGCAGCCAAGGCGCTTGCGCCCCTGCACGAACACGTGGACATCGGGCTGCATTTCAACCTTACTGAAGCGCTGGGAAGCGCCTGGCGCCGCGGACTGCCCCAACTGCTTGCCGCCAGCCAGTTGCGCCTGTTGCCGGCGGCTCCCATCCGCGCCAGCCTGGAAGCGCAACTGGACGCTTTCGCCGCCGCCCTGGAGATGCCGCCCGACTATGTCGACGGCCATCGCCATGTGCACCAGTTGCCGCAAATCCGCGACCTGCTCCTGGAATCCCTGGAGCGGCACGGCTGGCGTCCCTGGCTGCGCGTGACCGCGCCGCTGGTGGCAGCCAACGACGCCAGTGCCTTCAAGGCTCGTCTCATTGCCGCCCTTGGGGCGCGGCAGCTTGCTGCGCGCTGCCGCCGGGCTTCCTGGCCCCACAACCCCGCGTTCACCGGCATATATGGCTTCAACGCCGATGTCCCCGGCTATCTGGCGCTCCTGCAAAGCTGGTTCGCGCGCATACCGGCCGACACGCTGTTCATGTGCCACCCGGGAGCCGACCCGACACCGCTTGCGGTCGACCCCATCGCACCGGCACGGCTGGTGGAATACGAGGCGTTGCGCAGCGCGGATTTTACCCGATTGCTCGCACGGCTGAAGCTTCATCCGGCAACCGGCCGAAGTCGCTATGCCCAGCCCCCTGCGACGGCGGCGGAAACACCACCCGTACCCTAAGCCCGCTCTGACCATCCGCGCTTGCGGGAGCCAGGCTGACCCGTGCCCCATGGGCATCGGCCACGGCCTTGACGATGGCCAGGCCCAGGCCGCTGCCGGTTTCCATCTGGCTGCGCCCTGCGCTGCCGCGATAGAACCGGTCGAATACACGCTCGCGCTCCGTGGCGGCGATGCCGGGGCCATCATCAGCCACTTCCAGGAGCGTACCCCCCGCCTCACGCCCCACACGCACGTCCACCCGCCCCCATTCGGGGATGTAGCGCAAAGCGTTCTCCACCAGGTTGTTCAACAGCATGCGCACTTTGTGCGGGTCACCGTGCATTTCCAGCGCTGCCTCTGGAGCGATCAGACCCAGATCAATGTTGCGGTGCGCGGCCTTGGCGCTGAAGTCTTTCACCACGGAAGCGGCCAGCGCCCCCAAGTCGAATGCGCTCTCCTCGCCGACCGCCTGCTCCAGGCGGGAGAGGTCGAGAAGTTGACGGATGGCCCGCTGAGCGCGCTCGAATCCGGCCTTGAGGTCCGCCTGGGCTCGTGCCCGGGCGGCCTCGTCCTCGCTACGTTCCAGCAGTTGCATCTGCAGCCCCAGTGCCGCCAGCGGCGTGCGCAACTCATGGGCGGCGTCCGCGACGAAGCGGCGCTGCGACTCCAGCGCCTCGCCCAGCCTGGCCATGAGGCCGTTGATGGCCTCCACCATGGGCTGCACTTCGACCGGCAGGCCGTTAGGCGAGACCGGGGTGAGGGAGCTGGGACTGCGATGGTGGATTTCCTGCGCGGCCCGGTCCAGCGGGGCAAGCCCGCGCTTGAGCGCGTAAGCCTGCATTGCGGCTATAAGCGGCATCATGAGCAGAAAAGGGAGCACTAGGCGCCCGGCCGACTCCGCCGCCAGGGTTTCGCGCACGGTCACGCGCTGCGCCGCCTGCACCACGCCGGCCGCCGTGGCTAAGGTGTAGAGGCGCCATTGCTCGCCGTTGACCTCCACCGTGCTGTAGCCGGTAGTACTGGAAAAGGGCAGACGCACGTCGGGATCGCTGCCGAATTCGCGCACGCCCGCGGGGCTGAACACCTGAGTGAAGAAATCGAATTCGGACGGCTTGCGCGCCGCATAACCGGGTTCCCCGCCGTCCTCGAAGCGGTGATGCGCCAGCACCGCCAAGGCCACCTGGCGCAGTTGCTGGTCCAACACCGAGCTCCACTCGGCCAGTGCATTGAGGTAGGACGCCGTCACCAGCACAACGGCACCCAGTGCCAACGCGCCCATGAGCCAGCGGGACAAATAGCGCCGCAGCGTCGTCATGGCTCTTGCGGGCGGCGGCCTGTTTGCCTGGAAGCGCCGATTATTCGGCCACCCAATAACCCACGCCGCGGATGTTGCGGATCAGGTCTGCACCCAGTTTCTTGCGCAAATGATGGAGATGCACCTCGACGGCGTTACTGCCGATCTCGTCGCCGTTGCCGTATATCGCTTCCTCCAGCGCCTTGCGCGAAAGCACGGCACCGGGACGCCGCATGAGCGCTTCGAGGATGGCCAGCTCCTTGCCCGAGAGATCCACCGCATCGCCCTTGTAGCTGACCGCCTTGCGCATGGGATCGAGGGTAAGATCACCGCACACCATGATCGGATTGCCGCTGCCGGCATGACGGCGCAGCAGGGCGCGCACCCGGGCGATCAGTTCGTCCAGATCGAAGGGCTTGACCACATAATCGTCGGCTCCCAGATTCAGCCCGCCGACGCGGTCGTCGACGCCGTCACGCGCCGTCACCACGATCACGGGCACCTGATTCTCGGTCGCCCGCAGGTTCTTCAACAATTCCAGGCCATCGCGTCCGGGCAGCCCCAGGTCCAGAACGATGACATGGTGGACCTTTTCGGCGAGGAGCGCCTCCGCCCGGATGCCGTCCTGCACCCAATCCACCGCAAAACCGGCCTGCTTGAGCCCTTTTTGCATGGCCTCACCAATCATGGGATCGTCTTCCACCAGCAATACGCGCATGGTTTCCTCTTCCTGCCTAAGTCAATAAAAGCGGCTGGCTTTATACCAAGCCAATCCGCGCCGTACCGCAACCAGAGTGCTGCTGGCCAGCGGTATGGCCAGCAGCACGCCGAAAAATCCGAATAACTGGCCAAATGCCATGAGGGAGAAAATCACCCCCACGGGATGCAGCCCCACCCGTTCGCCCACCAGCTTGGGCGTAATCCCGTACGCCTCGATCAACTGGCCGGCGAGAAACACCCCCCAGACCGGCAGCAGGCCCATCCAGGAGCCGAATTGCGTCACCCCCATGAGGGTGGCGAGCGTAACCCCCAAAGCCGCCCCCAGATAGGGAATGAACACCAGCATCCCCGCCAGAATACCGATCGCCAGGGCAAATTGCAGCCCCGCCAGCGCCAAGCCGACGCTGTAATACGCGGCCATGATCAGCATGACCGCCAACTGGCCGCGCAAGAACTCGCCCAGTACGGCATCCAGCTCGCGGAAATAGCCCGTCACGGCGTCGTGCCAGGCGCGTGGCAAATTGGCCTCTATCCATGCGACCAAACGGTCCCAGTCCCTTAATAAATAGAACATGACCACGGGAACCAGTGCCAAGTTCGCAAAAAATGCCAAAATAGCCAGAGAACCGTTACCCAGGCGCGGCAGCCACGTCTGCGCCGCCCCCGGTCCGACCTGGCTCAGGAGTCCCTGGCGCAGGGCCTGGGCGTTGAACTGCAATTGGAGGCCCAGGTGCTGGTTCAGCCAAGGTAGGAACGTGTCCTGGATCCAGGCCAGGGCCTGGGGAGTCTGGGCGGCGAGCAGGCTGAATTCGTGGCTGAGCACGGGCACCAGCACGAGCATCAGGGCCGCAATCAGCAGGGCAAGCGCCAGCATGACCAGGGCGCTGGCCGGACCGCGCCGCAAGCGGAAGCGTTCCAGGCCATCCACCAGTGGGTCGCAAAGATAGGCCAGGATCGCCGCCGCCACGAAGGGCGTGAGAATGGGCGAGAGCAGCCAGACGAGCCAGCCCAGGGCAAAAATAACCGCCAGGGTCAGCACCAGGCTCAGGTATCCTGCGGGCATGGTCGGGTAAAATAATTAATTTGGTCCGCTATTTTCCTCCATGAATCCCTCTTACACCTACAAGGACGCCGGCGTGGACATCGACGCCGGGGACGCCCTGGTGGAACGCATCAAGCCTCTGGCAAAAAAAACCCTGCGCCCCGAAGTGCTCACGGGCATCGGGGGATTCGGGGCATTGGTCGAAATTTCCAAGAAATATCAGGAGCCGGTGCTGGTTTCCGGCACCGACGGGGTGGGCACCAAGCTCAAACTGGCCTTCCGCATGCAGCGTCATGACAGCGTGGGCATCGACTTGGTGGCCATGAGCGTCAACGATATCTTGGTGCAGGGCGCCGAGCCCTTATTCTTTCTCGACTATTTTGCCTGCGGCCGGCTGGATGTCGGCGTCGCCGAAACCGTCATCAGCGGCATCGCACGGGGCTGCGAACTCTCCGGCTGCGCGCTCATCGGCGGCGAAACGGCAGAAATGCCCGACATGTACCCTGACGGCGAATATGACTTGGCCGGCTTCGCCGTGGGCGTGGTGGAAAAATCCCGCATCATCACGGGACAGTCCATCACCCCCGGCGACGCCGTGCTGGGGCTGGCCTCCAGCGGTGCCCATTCCAACGGCTATTCACTCATCCGCAAGCTGGTGGAGGTCAGCGGCGTCGACCTGGATGGCGATTTCCACGGCCGCCCTTTCGGCGATGCGCTGCTGGAACCCACGCGCATCTACGTCAAGGCCATGCTCGATCTCATGCAGCGCCTGCCGGTCAAAGGCATGGCACACATCACCGGCGGCGGCCTGACCGGCAACATTCCGCGCATGTTGCCGCAAGACTGCGCTGTCGCGCTGAGGCACGATAGCTGGCAGCGCCCGCCGCTGTTCGACTGGCTGCAGCAGACGGGCCGCATCGTCGACGCGGAAATGCACCGCACTTTCAATTGCGGCATCGGCCTGGTCGTAGTGGTGGCGCCGGAACATGCGCCCGCCGCGCTCGCTGCGCTGGCGGCCGCCGGCGAGCGCGCCTGGCAGATCGGTCAAGTCACGCCCCGCAGCGGCGAGCCCGTCAGCATCGCGTGATCCGCGCCGTCGTCCTCATCTCCGGGCGGGGCTCTAATCTGGCCGCCCTGCTGGCGGCCTCCCTGCCGGTGGAGTTCGCCGCCGTCATCAGCAACCGTCCCCAGGCCGAAGGCCTCGAACATGCACGCCGGCGCGGCATCCCGGCCATCGCCCTGGATCATCGCAACTACGCCGAGCGCACAGCTTTCGACGCCGAGCTGATGCGGCATATCGACGCCTACCGGCCGGACGTGGTGGTGCTGGCCGGCTACATGCGCATCCTTACCGAGGGTTTCGTGGCACACTATGCGGACCGGCTTGTGAACATCCACCCCTCGCTGTTGCCAGCCTTTCCGGGCCTCGACACCCACCGGCGCGCCCTCGCCGAGGGCGTCAAGATTCACGGCTGCACGGTGCATTTTGTGACCGACCGGGTGGATCACGGCCCCATCATTGCCCAGGCGGCAGTGCCGGTGTTGTCCGACGACACGGAAGCTACGCTCGCGCAGCGGGTACTGGCGCAGGAGCATCGCCTCTATCCCATGGCGCTGCGCTGGCTGGCGGAAGGTCGCATTGAGATCGTCGACGGCGTAGCACGGGTATCCGGGGAAGCCAGTCAGGCGCTACTGGTACCCGTCTCAGGGCCGCACGGGACCCCCGCCTGAGCTACAAAACGTAGCGCGCCAGGTCCTCGTGCCTGGCAAGTTCGCCCAAGCGCTCGTCGACATAGGCAGCGTCGATACTAAGGACATGCCGGGTGCCGCCCTCCCCTGCCGCAAAGGAAATTTCCTCGAGCAGCCGCTCCATCACGGTGTGCAGGCGGCGCGCGCCGATATTTTCAGTTTTTTCGTTGACCTCGAAGGCAATCGCCGCCAGCCGGGTGATGCCGTCCGCGCTGAATTCGATCCCTACGCCTTCCGTCGCCAACAGGGCTTCGTACTGCCGCGTGAGACAGGCATCCGTATTGGTAAGGATTTTTTCGAAATCCTCCACCGAGAGCGAGCCCAGCTCGACTCTGATGGGAAAGCGCCCCTGCAGCTCGGGAATGAGGTCCGAAGGCTTGGAGAGATGGAAGGCGCCGCTGGCGATGAACAGGATGTGATCCGTCTTGACCATACCGTACTTGGTCGTGACCGTAGTGCCCTCGACCAGGGGAAGCAGATCGCGTTGCACCCCCTGGCGCGAGACGTCCACTCCCTGCACGTCTGCACGTGTGGCAATCTTGTCGATTTCATCGAGAAACACGATGCCGTTCTGCTCTACGGCCGTCAGGGCCGCCTGCCGGATATCGTCCTCGTTCACCAGACGCGCCGCCTCCTCTTCGGCCAGCAGACGCATGGCCTCGCGTATCTTGAGCTTGCGCGTCTTGCGGCGTCCGGCCTGCATGTTCTGGAACATGCCCTGAATCTGGCTGGTGAGATCCTCCATCCCCGGAGGGGCGAAAATTTCCATGTGCGGCGAGGCGATGGCGACGTCGATCTCGATGTCCTTGTCGTTCAACTGCCCCTCACGCAACATCTTGCGAAAACGCTGGCGCGTCGTCGTGTCTTCGGTTCGCTCGCCCTCGGCGCCGAAGCCCGTGCCCCGCGCGGGAGGCAAGAGGACATCGAGTATGCGTTCCTCGGCCGCCTCTTCCGCGCGAAAGCGCACCTTCGCCATTTCCTTTTCGCGCATATCCTTGAGCGCGCTCTCCATCAGATCACGGATGATGGTGTCGACATCACGCCCCACGTAGCCCACTTCGGTGAACTTGGTCGCTTCCACCTTGATGAAAGGCGCATCCGCCAGCTTGGCGAGGCGGCGCGCGATTTCCGTCTTGCCCACCCCGGTGGGGCCGATCATGAGTATGTTCTTCGGCGTGATTTCATAGCGCAGTGGCTCCGCCACTTGGGCGCGCCGCCAGCGGTTGCGCAGGGCCACGGCGACCGCCCTCTTGGCGGCGGCCTGGCCGACGATGTATTTGTCCAACTCGTGGACGATTTCCTTCGGTGTCAGATTATTCATGAGAGGACGGGTTCCAGCGGGCCTAATCGAGCACTTCGATGACGTGTTGCTGGTTGGTATAGATGCAGATATCGCCGGCGATGGCGAGAGATTTCTTGACGATATCCGCCGGTGCCAGGGATGTGTTCTCCAGCAAGGCGCGCGCCGCTGCTTGGGCGTAAGCGCCGCCCGAACCGATCGCCGCAATGCCGGCCTCAGGCTCGAGCACGTCGCCCGTGCCGGTGAGTATCAGCGAATGCTCGCGGTCCGCCACCGCCAGCATCGCTTCAAGCCGGCGCAGCATGCGGTCGGTGCGCCAATCCTTGGCAAGCTCCACGGCGGCGCGCATGAGCTGCCCCTGATGTTTTTCGAGCTTGGCCTCGAAGCGCTCGAACAGGGTGAAGGCGTCGGCCGTACCGCCGGCAAAGCCGGCCAGGACGCGGTCCTGATAAAGCCGGCGCACCTTGCGGGCACTGCCCTTGATGACGACATTGCCGAGGGTTACCTGCCCGTCGCCGCCCAGCGCCACGACGCTGCCGCGCCGCACCGAAAGTATGGTGGTTCCGTGAAACTGTTCCATATTGGCTATCGCCCGGCGTTGAGAACTTTGGAAATGGGTTCGGGTCAGCTAGATTTCAAGGGGACACGGCAACGACATCCCATCCCCTTTCACACTGCGGCCCGACACATGAAACTGTTCGAACTGGTCACCCGCTGGGTATTCGGGGTCATGCTGGTATTCCTGACCCTGGGCATCATCATCGGCACGCTACGCCTGTTTCTCACGCTGGGCAACCTTTTCATATTCGGCGACATTACCGGGAATTACGTGAGTATCGTAAGCGATGTGCTCACGCTCTTCATCCTCATCGAGCTGTCTCGCTCGCTGGCCGACTACTTCACCGCGCACCGCCTGCGCCTCACCTTCATCGTCGATGCGACCCTGGTGTTCGTCATGCGCGATATCATGATCGGCCTGTTCGAGAACAAGCTCGCCAACGAGGATCTCTATGCCCTCGCCGCCATGCTGCTGGCGCTTACCGTGCTGCGCATCGGTTCGGTCGTGGTATTTCAGCGCGAGCGCCACATGTTGGAACAATTGGGACGCGAAAAAGCCCGCAGCCCGAGCGCCGACGCATAACCGCCGCGTCAGGTGCGCGGCTTGGGCGACAAGATGGCGAGCTGGCTTATGCCCATGCTCAGGAACAACTGCTGCACGAGAGCGTTCTGTCCGCGCAGCACGATGGTCTTCCCTTGGCCAAGCAATTGCATCAGGAAGCTCATGAACTGCCCCACGCTGGCGTACTCGATGCGCGGCACGGCTGAGAGATCCAGGACGATCCGGGTGTGCTGGGCCGCGTACTGGTTCAGCTTGCTCCAGACATCGCCCTGTTTTTCGCCCAAGACCCCTTCAAGGCGGCAGGCTTCTTCGGCTGCCTCGTCCGGCACCGCCTCCACTTCACGCGCCGCCACGGCATTGTCCCAGGAGGGCGGGGAGAGCTCGAAGCGTACGGCATAATCCACTGCGAGGTCCTCGAATTCCTTCTGCCGGCCCATCAGTTGCAGCAGCGCCAACTGCATGAGCCAAAACGCCCCTGTGCCGGGACTGGCATTGAGCTTGCGCTTGAGCACCTCCAGAAATTTCACTACCCCGCTGACTTCCAGATGCTGCCCCACGTGCCTGCTGTCGGCCAACGCCGCGGCCGACAGGCGTGCACCGTCTTCGTCGATGTCCGAAGTGCGGGTAAAGTCCACCCGCAGCGGCGCGCTTTTGCCGACATGGGCGAGATCGTCTTTCAGTCGGCCGGCAGCCAGCGCGTCCAGCAGCGGCGGCAGGTTCAGCACTTTGACGGGCGCCGCGGGCTGTGCCGTCTTGGCCGCCGCCCACATGGGGGGCGAGGTTTCGAAACGCACGGTGAAGCTCACCGCCAGCTTCTCGAAGGTTTCGCTCTTGCCGGTCACGCGGTAAAGGTCGAAGAGCATATACCAGGCGGTGCGGTCTTCCTTGTCCAGCAGCGCCAGGAGGATTTTTTCGGTGTCCTCGATCTGATTGCTGGCATAGAGGAGCGCCGCGTGATCCAGCGGCGATTGGCCGCCGCCCGCCTCTTCGACCACGATGCCGCCGCCCTGGGCGGGGTTGTTGGGGCTTTCCAGCCCCTGGGTAGGGGATTCCGCCGGCGCGGCAGCGGGCGCCGGCGTCGCCTTAGGCGGCTCCTTGTCCTTGCCTTTTTTGAAAAACGACAGCGCCAAAGCCTGAACCTCGTAAAAGCCCAATGTTACGGGCGGTTTTCTTTTTCAACAACCTGGGGCGGCAGCAGTTCTTCCGTCGCGTCGCTAAAATCCGCCAACACCTTCGCGACAAACGCCGGGTCCAGATCCCGGACGATGAAGACAAAGCGGCTGCGGCGGTCGCCGTCCGGCCAGGCCGCAAGCTTCGCTTCCGGATACAGCACATGTTGCACCCCGTGCAGCACACTGGGGGTGTCTTCACCGGCCACGTTGACGATGGCCTTGAAGCGCAACAGGTATTCCGAGCGGAAGGACACCAGCATGGCCAAGGCGGATTCCAGTCCCATCCGACTTATCGGCGCATCCAGGGCGATACTGAAGGCCCGAATGCGGCTGTCGTGGCTTTCTGCCGCCGCATCCGCTTGCCGCACCTGGCCCAAGGCGTTGCGTCGCACCGGCGCATAGCGGCTGTCCTTGAGCCAGCCCTGCACGTCCGGTGTTTTCGAGGCCGGCTCATACAGGCCCAGGCCGAAGATTTCGGACACATCCAGCACCCCTTGCCGCACTTGCAGGATGGGTGCTGCCGGATTGAGGGCGCGCAACCTGTCTTCCAGCGCGGCGCGGCCGGCGTCATCAGCCAGGTCGACTTTGGTGAGCAGCAGCCTGTCCGCCACGGCCACCTGGCGTACCGCTTCGAAATAGCTGTCCAACTGCTGTGCGCCCAGCACGGCGTCCACTGTGGTCACCACGCCGTCGAGCCGAAAACGGGCGCGCAGCCATTTGTCGTGCAACAGCACATCCAAGATGGGCGCAGGATCGGCAATGCCCGTGGTCTCGATGACGGCCCGCTCGAAGGCCGGAACCTCACCCTTTTGCCGCGCCATGTATAGATTTTTCAAGCTCGGCGCGAGATTTCCGGATACCGTGCAGCAAATGCAGCCTCCGGCCAGCAGTGCCAGAGGCCCCTGCATCTTTTCCAACAGCAGATGATCCAGGCCAACCTCTCCGAATTCGTTCATGAGGACGGCCGTGCGGGGAAGCACACGGATGAGGTGGTTTAGGACGGTGGTCTTGCCGCTGCCGAGAAATCCTGTGAGCAGCGTGACCGGGATCACTTCCGGAGATGACATGAATGGGCGTTGGGACTTGGACGGCGAATGATCACTTGGGCCTGCGGTGTCAGGCCGACGAGTTCAGGAAAACGCCTCCCCTATGGCCCCCATGGCACTTTGCAGATAGTTCTGCAGACCTAATCGGTCGACAAGTTCAAGCTGGGTTTCCAGCCAATCGATATGCTCCTCGGTGTCCTTGAGATTATCGTCCAGTATCTGGCGGCTGACATAGTCCTTCACCGATTCGCAGTGGGCGATGGCATCCTGGTACAGGGCGCGGCCCCTCAGTTCGAGTTTAAGATCCCCCTCCAGGCATTCGGGCACCGATTCACCGATAAGCAACTTGTCCAGATCCTGCAGATTGGGCAAGCCTTCGAGGAACAGGATGCGCTCGATGAGATGATCGGCATGGCGCATTTCCTCGATCGATTCCTGGTATTCGTGCTTGCTTGAGGGCCTGATTGAGGTATTGAATGACTTTTTTATCGCCTTTCACGCGTGTCTCCTGATGGGGGCAAGGCACGGGCAAGCTTGGCCAGCCGCAGCACCCATGCGAATGCATGAGCCTCATGTCGAATTATAGCCAGCGTCCTTCCGGATCGAGGACGTTTCGCTCAGGCCGCCAGAGGATTGCAGGCGCACTCTTCGCGCAAGGCTTCGTGCAAAACCTCGCGCGCGCAGCGGGCGCACTTGCCGCATTGCGTGGCCACGCCCAGCTCCTGCCTCAGCGCGGAAAGCGTGCAATGTCCCTCGCTCACGGCCTGGTGGATTTCCTTGTCGCTTACACCTTTGCAAAGACAGACATACATGAGACCGCCCTGATGGATCACATCTATCGGGCCATCTTATATAAATAAGAATCATTGTCAATAACGTTACCTCTGCGGGCGCCTGCTAACCGGCACTGTCTTGCGATTCGCCGCCTTCCAGACCCAGTTCCTGGATCTTGCGCGTCAGGGTATTGCGCCCCCAACCCAGCAAGTGGGCCGCCTCGATGCGCCGGCCGCCGGTATGGCGCAAAGCCGCTTCGATAAGGATGCGCTCGAAAGCGGGGGACAGTTCTTCCAATATCGCACTCTGCCCTTGGCTCAGCCGCGTGTCTGCCTCGCGCTGCAAGGCGTCCAGCCAATTGCTGGCAGACGGCGCGGACGCCGCCTGTTCGCCCAGGATGTCGGACGGCAGATCCGCCAGTTCCACGACCTGGCCGGGCGACATCACGGTAAGGTAATGACAGACGTTCTCCAACTGGCGCACGTTGCCCGTCCACGGTAGGCCGACCAATGCCTTGAGCGCCCCTTCCGACATGCGCTTGGCCTCCACCCCGAGCTCGCGCGCGCTTTTCTGCATGAAATGGCGCGCCAGCATCGGTATGTCTTCGCGGCGCTCGCGCAAGGGCGCCAAGCGCAGGCGGATAACGTTCAGGCGGTGAAACAGGTCTTCGCGGAAACTGCCGTCCTGAACTTTTTTCTCGAGGTTCTGGTGCGTCGCCGCGATCACCCTGACGTTCACCTTGATGGGGGCATGGCCGCCGACGCGGTAGAAAGTGCCGTCCGCCAGCACGCGCAGCAAGCGGGTTTGCAGCTCTGCCGGCATGTCGCCGATCTCGTCCAGGAACAAGGTGCCGCCGTCGGCCTGCTCGAAACGCCCGCGCCGCTGGCTTTGCGCACCGGTAAACGCCCCGCGCTCGTGGCCGAACAATTCCGATTCCAGCAGGTCGCGTGGGATTGCCGCGGTATTCAGCGCGATGAAGGGTTTGCCGGCGCGCGGACTGTGGCGATGCAGAGCACGTGCCACCAGCTCCTTGCCGGTGCCGGACTCGCCGGTGATCAGTACAGTGGTGGGCGACTGGGATAACCGCCCAATCGCGCGGAAAACCTCCTGCATGGCAGGCGCCTGGCCCAGGATCTCGGGCGCCACCGCCTCCTCCTGTTCCTCCTCCTCGCTGAGCTGGGTGTGCGCAAGGGCGCGGTGCACCAATTCCACTGCCTGATCGACGTCAAAGGGCTTGGGCAGATACTCGAACGCCCCGCCCTGAAAAGCGGAAACCGCAGAGTCCAAATCGGAAAATGCCGTCATGATGATGACCGGCAGCTTGGGCAGGCGCTCGCGCAGCACCTGAAGGAGTTCCAGACCAGAGCGCCCCGGCATGCGAATATCCGACATGACCACGCTCGGCTCCACGCGTTCCAGGCGTGCCAGCGCCTCATTGGCTGAGCCGAAGGTTTCGCAATCGATGCCTTCGCGCGAGAGTGCCTTTTCCAGCACCCAGCGGATGGATCGATCGTCGTCCACTATCCAAACCAGTTGATTCATGCTTGCAGGGGAAGGTAAATGGAAAACACGGTATTGCCCGGCTCCGACTCGCATTCGATCATGCCGTAGTTTTGCGCCACCAGGGTCTGCGCCAGCGGCAGGCCCAGGCCGCTGCCGCCTTCACGGCCGGAAACCAGCGGAAAGAATATCTGTTCACGGATGGCCTCCGGGATACCCGGGCCGTTGTCTATGATGTCCACCCGCACGGCGAGCTTCAGGCGCCGGCTGCCCAGGTGCATCTGGCGCGCCACGCGCGTGCGGAAGATCACCCTGCCCTGGCCATGCATCGCCTGGACCGCGTTGCGTGCGATGTTCAATGCGGCCTGGATGAGCTGTTCCGGGTCGGCCTCGATTTCCGGCAGGCTCAAGTCGTAATCGCGCTGGATGACGATGCCTTCCGGGGTTTCGGCGAGCAGTAGGCTACGCACGCGCTCCAGCACCTCATGGATATTGACCGCCGAAAAATGCGGCAGGCGGCGGGGCGTGAGCAGGCGCTCCATGAGCGACTGCAGGCGATCCGATTCCTTGATGATGACCTGCGTGTAGTCCTTGAGGGACTCGCGCGGCAATTCGCGTTCAAGCAGTTGCGCAGCACCCCGGATGCCGCCCAGCGGATTCTTGATTTCATGCGCCAGGTTGCGCAGCAGTTCGCGGTTGGCTTCCTGCTGCATGCGGATTTGTTCATGGCGCGCGATGCGCAACTGTGCATCCACCGGCCGCAGTTCCAATACCCAGCCCTCGATCGACCCTTCGACATAGGACAAAGTGCAACTAACCCGTACCGGCGTATGGCCGGGCAGGGTGATTTCCATGTCGTGTTCGGTGACCGTCTCGCGGCTGCTGCGCGCACTGTGCAGGGCTGTCAGAAGTTCGGGGCTGCGCTCAAACAACACGGCGCTGTTCTCGCCGACAAGCAACGCCCCGGATACCCCCAGGAGACTTTCGGCCGAGGCGTTGAGGTAGGCCACCACGCCGGCGGGATCAAGGACCAGCACACCAGTCGCCAAATTATCCAGGGCGGCAAAAATCGTCGTGGAAGGAGGATCGGCAAAATTCATGTTTTGACCTTAGCACCCTCCGATGCAAAGCAGTGATTGTGCCAGGTTCGTCGCCCCGGGCCAGAAAACTGCGCAAGGGCGTCCCAGGATCGGAAGGAGCGAGGTTCCGCCGAACTATTCTGACAAGCGCGGCATCAGCGGACGATGCTTATTTCCTGCCGGATGGCGCTGATGTTCTGCTGATGCCGGGCCACGGCATCCTGCAATTTTTTCAGGCGCGCGAGAAATGACGGGCTAGTGGGTTGCTCACCCGGCAACGGGCGCTGCGCCTGGGCCAGGGATTGGCGGGCCTCCGTGAGTTCCTTGCGCTCCCTGGCCAGTTCGTCGTTGAGTATTTTCATACGCAAATCGTCGCGCTTGCGCTGGGTCGCCGGGCTGATGCGCGGGAAATTCGCCGGCCCATATTCCGCGGGCCTTTTGCGCACCGCTTTAGGGCGTGCCGCTTCGTCCAAGGGCCCCGCCGGGAGATCATAAATCTTGGCGGCCCTTTCCCCTTTGCGCGGCACGTCGGTAAAAGTGACGTTGCCGTTGGCATCCACGTATTTGTAAATTTCAGCGTGCGCGGGCAAACAGACGAGCGCAGACAGAAGCAGAGTGACCAGGAGATATTTCATGGGGGGCGGCCTTTGCCCCATTCTACGGTTCCCGCGGGAATTTTTTTAGAGCCCCAAAAAAAACAAAGGCGGCCATGACGGCCGCCCCCGCTCCGTCCGCCGGCGAAAGCGCGGCGGATAGCGCCCCTCTTGAATCAGGAGGAGTAGTACATGGCGAATTCCACCGGATGAGTGGTCATGCGGAAGCGTGTCACTTCCTCCATCTTGAGCTCGATATAGGCATCGATCATGTCGCTGGAGAACACGCCGCCGCGGGTGAGGAACTCGCGATCCTTGTCCAGATGCTCCAACGCCATCTCCAAGCTGTGGCAAACCTTGGGAATGGAGGCTTCCTCTTCGGGCGGCAGGTCATACAAGTTTTTGTCCGCCGGATCGCCGGGGTGAATCTTGTTCTGGATACCATCCAAGCCGGCCATCATCATGGCAGAGAACGCCAGATAGGGATTGGCCAGCGGATCCGGGAAACGCACCTCGATGCGGCGCGCCTTCTCGGACGCCGCGATCGGAATGCGGATGGAAGCGGAGCGGTTGCGGCTGGAGTAGGCCAGCATCACCGGCGCTTCGAAGCCCGGCACCAGGCGTTTGTAGGAGTTGGTGCCCGGGTTGGTGATGGCATTCAAGGCCTTGGCGTGCTTGATGATGCCGCCGATATAGTACAGACAGGTGTCGGACAGACCGGCATAGCCATTGCCGGCAAACAGGTTCTTGCCGTCTTTCCACAAGGACTGATGGCAATGCATGCCCGAGCCGTTGTCGCCGACAATGGGCTTGGGCATGAAGGTGGCGGTCTTGCCGTAGGCATGCGCCACGTTATGCACCACATACTTCAGCACCTGGGTCCAGTCCGCACGCCGGGTCAGCGTATTGAAAAGCGTGCCGATCTCGCACTGTCCGGCGGTGGCGACTTCATGGTGAAACACTTCCACCGGAATGCCGATCTCTTCCAGGGCCAGCACCATGGCGGCGCGGATGTCCTGCAGCGAATCGACCGGCGGCACGGGGAAATAACCACCCTTGACGGCGGGTCGATGGCCCATGTTGCCGCCCTCGAATTTCTCGGCGGAAGACCAGGCCGCCTCCTCCGATTCGATCTTGACGGACGACCCCGACATGTCGTCGTGCCAGGTCACGGAATCGAAAATGAAAAACTCCGGCTCGGGGCCGAAATAGGCCGTGTCGGCCACGCCCGTGGATTTGAGATAGGCTTCCGCGCGCTTGGCGACGGAGCGGGGATCGCGGTCGTAGCCTTTGCCGTCGGAGGGCTCGATCACGTCGCAGGTGAGCACCACCGTGGACTCGTCAAAGAAGGGATCGACAAAGGCAGTGACTGGGTCAGCCTTGAGCAGCATGTCGGAAGCCTGAATGCCTTTCCATCCGGCGATCGACGAGCCGTCGAAAGGATGGCCGTTCTCGAACCATGACGCATCCACAATGCGCGAAGGGATGGTCACGTGTTGTTCCTTGCCGCGGGTGTCAGTAAAACGCAGGTCAGCGAATTTGGCTTCGCTGTCCTTGATCATTTTCAAAACGTCGGCCACCGCCATGGTGCAATCTCCAATAAATGAAAATATAAATTAAGAAAAAAGCGGACATTACGCTAAGCGCTTTGGGCGTAAAGCAGGAAACATACCACCCGTTCGACATAAGCCCGCACATTGTGCCACAAGCACCATGTCGCGGGACGTTATTTGCATTTGCACCAACTTGGTGCGTTTTTAAGAGCTACGCCCCTATTTAGGGCGGCCTTCTTAAAAATGGCTTCTTCGGTCGGGCATCAAAAAATTACGGCCAAGATTTCTCGGCAAATCCCAAAGCTCACGCCTTGGCGCCTTTGGTGTCCGCACCATAGGCTCGGCGGCGGAAACGCTTTTCCCGGCGGATGCGATTTTTCTCGCCTTCGCTCAGCGGCCGTGATTTTTTTTCTTCATAGGGATTATGCCCCTCATGAAATTCTATGCGCAGGGGTGTTCCCGAAAGATCGAAGGCGAGGCGGAAAGTGTTTTCCAGGTAGCGCCGATAGTCGTTCTGCACATTCCCCAGGGCGTTGCCGTGGATGACGATGACCGGTGGATTGCGCCCGCCCTGATGAGCGTAGCGCAGCTTAGGCCGGAACAGGCCGGTTTTGGGGGGCGCGTGCCGCGCGGTCGCTGCCAGCAGGGTGCGGGTCAGGCGCGGAGTCGAGAGCTTGGCGAAGGCCGCGGCGTAGGCGGCATCCACGTCTTTGAGCAGGGGCGCAAGCCCTTGGCCCCTCAACGCTGAGATGTAATGGAAGCGTGCGAAGGAGAGAAATTGCAGCTTGCGCGCGAGCTCGCGCTTGATGACGTCGCGCCGGTAGTCGTCCAGGCCGTCCCACTTGTTCACCGCCACCACCAGAGCGCGCCCGGTCTCAAGGATATGGCCCGCCAGATGGGCATCCTGCTCGGAGATTTCCCCTTGCGCGTCGAGCACCAGTATGCACACATTGGCTTCGTCGATGGCCTGCAGGGTTTTGACCACGGAGAATTTTTCCACCGCCTCGAATACCTTGCCGCGGCGCCGCACCCCCGCGGTGTCGATGAGGGTGTAGGCGCGACCGCTGCGCTCGAAATCGACGTGGATGGCATCGCGCGTGGTGCCGGGCTCATCGAAGGCGATGACGCGCTCCTCCCCCAAAAGGCTGTTCACCAGGGTGGACTTGCCGACGTTGGGGCGCCCTACGATGGCGATCTTGGGATGCGCCGCGGCGGTTTCCGCCTCCGGCTCCGGGGCCGGAGGCGGAAAAGGCGCCAGGGCCTCTTCCGCCAATGCCCTGACCCCCTCGCCATGCGCGGCCGAAATGGCCAGGGGCTCCCCCAAACCAAGCTCGTGGAACTCGGCCGCCGCCACAGCCGGGTTCATCCCCTCGGTCTTGTTGACTGCCAGCAATACGGGGCAATGCGCGCGCCGCAAGCGCTCGGCAATCACCCTGTCTTGGGGCGTCAACCCCTGGCGGCCATCCACCAGGAACACGACGACATCCGCTTCATCGATGGCCTGTTGCGTCTGGCGCGCCATCTCGTGCAGGATGCCCTCCCTGACCACCGGCTCCAGGCCTCCGGTATCCACCACCAGGTAGGGCTTATCGCCCATGCGACCGCGGCCGTAATGGCGATCCCGGGTCAGCCCCGGCAGATCATGCACCAGCGCGGCGCGGCTTTGCGTGAGGCGATTGAATAGCGTGGACTTGCCGACATTGGGGCGGCCCACCAGGACCAGGGTTGGCAGCATGTCACTTCAGGCGAAAGGCCGTGACCTCGCCCTTGGCCGTCTCGACCGCAATACCTGGCCCAATGTCGACAGGCCGCCCGATGACAGCGCCGCCTGGTGCCTGCCGGCGCGCGAGGAAGGTGCCGTCCTGGGCGGAAAGGACGTGCACATAGCCCTCGCTGTCGCCGACCACGACGGTGGCGGCATAAGCCAGCGGCGCGCTGACCCCGCGCCGCGCCAAGGCATCCTGTTTCCAAACGATACGCCCGCTGCCCGCGGAGTAGGCAGTCACGGTGTCGGACGTATCGGTTACATAGACGTTGGCACCGTCCATGGCAAGGCCTGCTTCACTGGAGGTATCACGCGCCCACAGCAGATTGCCGCTGGTCCGATCGAAACACGCCACCCGGCCCTGGTAAGCCACCGCGCACACCTGGGTCGCGTTCAACGCAGGCGGGCCGACCACGTCGGTGAGGCGCTCCAGCTCCGTGGCACCATGAGGCACTGCAACCGTCGCGTCCCACAGTTGCGCGCCATTGGCGACCGACAGCGCGACCAAGCGCCCGCCGGGATACCCGGCGTACAGCACGCCGTCCTTGACGCTCATGCCACCCGAGCCCTGCAGCATGAGACTGGGCAATTGCCGCGTGTAAACCCACTGTTGTTTGCCGTCCTTGGCGGACAAGCCGTAAATACTGCCGTCGCTGGTGCGTACCAGGACGACACCATCGGCCACCAAGGGCGCGCCGGTCACATCGCTTGTCAGGGTCACGGCCCACGCCTTGGCTCCGTTGGCCGCACTCAGCGCCACGACCCCCGCTTGGGCGGCGCCGACGGCCACCAGTCCCTCGCCAGCACCCACGCCGGCGACGATGCCGGTGCCAATGTCGCTTTGCCACAGGCGCTTGGAATCAAGCACCCCATAGGCCTCCACCCGACCGCGCTCACCCGCCACGTATAGTACGCCGTGCGCCACGGCAGGCTGCAGGCGATGAAAGCCCGGGCTGCCCGCATTCACGCTGAACGCGCGGACCAGATCGGCGGAAGGCTTGAAGTTGACCAGCGGCGCGGGAGGCAATGGCTTGGGCCCGGAAGAGAACCAGCCGGAAACCGTGCTGCATCCTGCCAGCAGCACGGGAAGCATTGCGGCGAGCAGCAGTCTCCTCATTGCGCCGGTCCTCCCAAAGCGTCCAGCTTCACCGCCAAGATGCCATACAAGGGATCCCTCTTGGCCAACCCGGCATAGGCCGCCTGATAAGCCGCCTTGGCCTCTGCCGTTTTGCCCTGGGCCAGCAGCACATCGCCTTGGAGGTCTTCGAAGCGAGCATCGTAGGCATCCGTGTGCGGCGCGTTCAGCGTGGCAAGCGCATCGGCGTATTGCTTCTGTTCCAGGTAATAATCCGCCAGGCGCAAGCGCGCCAGGTCTTTGACGATCGGCTCGCGCGTGTGATCGAGCGCCCACTTGAACTGCGCCACGGCGCTGGCGTTGTCGCCACGCTCGACGTTGAATTTGCCGAGGATGAGCGCGGCGCGCGCGGCATAGGGCGTATCCGCGAACTTGTCCACCAGGCGTCCTCCCGTCTCGCGCACCAGGGCCGCGTTCTCCGTGGTCACGGCCTGCAGGAACTGGCCGTACAGCTCCGCACCCTGCACCCGCTGCGCCGCCAGGTGGCGCTGCCAATATTGCCAGCCGGCGGCCGCCATCGCGATCAGCGCAGCGGCCAGCAGCACCACGTTGCCCCAGCGCTTCCACCAGGCCTTGAGATTCTCTAGGTTTTCCTGCTCTTCCAGATCGTAGGTCGCCATCAGTCTTGTTCCATCAGGGCAATGGCCGCAGCGGGTGTCAGGCGCGCCTGTTCGCGCGCATCCCGCAGGGGTTTGAGGGTAAGCTCGCGGCTCTGCGCCTCGTCGTCGCCGACGATGATCGCGTAACGTGCGCCGCTTGCGTCGGCCTTCTTCATCTGCGACTTGAAGCCGCCGCCGCCGCAATGGTAAACGATATCGAGCCCGGCGGCGCGCAGTTGTGACGCTAGCTCCCAAGCCCAGGCCGTGGCCTGCTCACCGACGTGCACCAGATAGCCATGCGGCCCCGCCACCGCCGGCCCGCCGCCAATCGCCTCCAGCAAGGCCAGCACGCGTTCGACTCCCAAGGCAAAACCCGCCGCCGGCGCGGGACGCCCGCCCAGTTGGGCAACCAGGCCATCATAGCGCCCGCCGGCGCAGATCGTCCCCTGCGCCCCCAGGCTGTCGGTCACCCACTCGAACACCGTGCGGTTGTAATAGTCCAGGCCGCGCACCAAGCGCGGGTTGATTTCGTAAGCGATATGGGCAGCGTGCAGCAGCGCCTGCAAGGTTTCGAAGTGCCTGAGCGAATCCTCGTCCAGGTCGTCGGCCAGCTTGGGCGCGGCTTCGATCAGCGCCTGCATAGCCGGGTTCTTGGAATCGAGAATGCGCAGCGGATTGCTGTGCAGGCGGCGCCGCGCGTCCTCGTCCAAGACATCGGCATGCGCCTCGAAATAGCGTATCAGACGTTCGCGATGGCGCAGACGGCCCTGCGCATCGCCCAGCGTGTTGATCTCCAGGCGCGGTGCGACGCCCAGGCGGCGCCACAGGTCAGCCCCCATCAGGATCAACTCGGCGTCGCAGTCCGCATCGGCATAGCCAAAGGCCTCCACGCCCACTTGATGAAACTGCCGGTAGCGGCCCTTCTGCGGGCGCTCGTGGCGGAACATCGGCCCCATGTACCACAGGCGCTTGGGCCCGTCGTAGAGCAGATTGTGCTGGATCGCCGCACGCACGCAGGAGGCCGTCCCCTCCGGGCGCAGGGTGAGCGATTCGCCGTTGAGTTCGTCGATGAAGGTGTACATCTCCTTCTCGACGATGTCGGTCACTTCGCCGATGGCGCGCTTGAACAAGCCCGTATGTTCCAGGATGGGCGTGCGGATGGCCTGATAGCCATAGCTGGCCGTCCAGGCACGCACCGTCTGCTCGAGAAAATCCCAGCGCTGCGCCTCCCGCGGGAGGGCATCGTTCATGCCGCGCACGGCCTGCAGACTATCGCTCATCGGATCAAAAGGCATATTCAGGCCACGCGGCCCGGGGCGTACTTGCTCTTGACATAGTTCTCGACGATGGCCTGGAACTCGCGCGCGATGTCGCGGCCCTTGAGCGTGACGGTCTTCTGCCCGTCGACGAACACCGGGGCCACCGGGGTTTCCCCGCTGCCGGGCAGCGAGATGCCGATGTCGGCATGCTTGGATTCGCCCGGCCCGTTGACGACACAACCCATCACCGCGACGCGCAGGTTTTCCACGCCGGGGTAATGCTTGCGCCAGTGGGGCATCTGCTCGCGCAGATAGGTCTGGATGTCGCGCGCCAGTTCCTGGAACACTGTCGAGGTTGTGCGGCCGCAGCCGGGGCAGGCGGTAACCTGGGGCGTGAAGGCGCGCAGCCCCATAGCCTGGAGGATTTCCTGGGCCACCACCACTTCACGCGCACGTGCGCCGCCCGGCTCGGGCGTGAGGGAAACGCGTATCGTGTCGCCGATGCCCTGCTGCAGCAGCACGGCGAGCGCCGCCGTCGAGGCGACGATGCCCTTGGTGCCCATGCCCGCTTCGGTCAGCCCCAGATGCAGGGGATAATCGCATTGCGCGGCCAGATCGCGGTACACCGCGATCAAATCCTGCACACGGCTCATCTTGCAGGACAAAACGATGCGATCGGGCCCCAGGCCGAGCTTCTGCGCCCTCTGCGCGGACTGCAGGGCGGAGGCCACCATGGCGCGCTTCATCACTACATCGGCGTCCTCGGGTGCGGCCGCCTGGGCGTTTTCGTCCATCATGCGCACCGCCAACTCCTGGTCCAGGCTGCCCCAGTTGACGCCGATGCGTACGGGCTTGTCGTAACGGCAGGCGATCTCTATCAGGGTGGCAAACTGCTCGTCGCGCTTCTCGCCGCGTCCAACATTGCCTGGGTTGATGCGCAGCTTGGCGAGCGCCTCGGCGCACTCCGGCGCCTGGCTCAGGAGCTTGTGGCCGTTGAAATGAAAATCGCCGATGAGGGGGACCTCCGCCCCCTGGCGCGACAACGTTTCGCGTATGAACGGAACCGCGCGTGCCGCTTCCAAGGTATTCACCGTGACGCGCACCAGTTCCGAGCCGGCCTCGTACAACTCCCTTACCTGGCGCGCCGTGGCCGCTACATCGGCCGTATCCGTATTGGTCATGGATTGCACCACGACGGGCATGCCGTATCCTATGGCTACACCACCCACCTTGACCAGGCGGGTCAACCGGCGCGGCGGGGCTGCGGAACTCATGGCTTTTCTGCCGCCGCCACGCCGGCGGCCGTCATGCTGAAGCGGGCAACGTTGGCGGAAATGTAGGGCCGCAGGTCAATCGCGTGGCCGGCATAGCTCACGTTCACCTGACCGGCATTCCCTATGACGAAATGCAGAGGAAACCCTTGCTTCAAGTCGATCTCCTGTCCCGAGTGATACAGCCCGTGCGCGACCTGCCTGTTCTGGGCATCGCGAATGTCGACCCAGGCATCGGCCGAGAAGCGCAGTGAAACACCGCTGCCGATGGATACCGCCGTCGCCGGCCCGGCGGAGAAGGCGGCCGGGGCCTGGGGCGCCGCCAGCGGCGGTACGGCACCTGCCTGGTGTTTTTCTTGCGGCACCGGGGCGGCGGCCTGGCCGGTGATGGCAGCCGGTCCCTCGGCTTTATCCGCGTCCTGTCCGTTGCCGCTCGTCAACCAGCCGTAGAGGGCAAGAGGGATGACAATCAGGGCAAGCAACGCCAGTCCGCCCAGAAGCCACGCAGAGCGCCAGCGCCGCGCCGACGGCAGAGGGCTCAATTCGGTTTTAGGCGGGCTTTCCGGTGCGTGCTCCGCGCGCATCTGCGCGACGATTTCTTCCGCATCCAGACCGAGAAGTTTCGCGTAATTGCGCACAAAGCCGCGTGCAAAAACTGCCTGGCCGAGCGCCGCGAAATCGCCGTTTTCCATGGCCGCCACCTGGCGTTTCATGAGCCGAAGGCGGGCAGCGACCTGCTCGATCGCCAACCCCTGGGCCTCGCGGGCGCTGCGCAAACGTTCGCCGATACCGGCCAGGCTGTCATTCATGGCGCGGCATTCAACTGCTGTGCTTCGGGGGAATCGGGAAAGAGCTTGCGCAGTTGCTCCGCATACGCATCCGCCTGCGCCTTGCGGCCCAGCTTGCGCTCAAGTTCCACACCGAACCAGAGGCTCTGGGGCGTGGGCTGCGCGAGCTGGCCGTAACGCAGCATCTGCTTTTCCGCTTCTGCCAAGCGATTTTGCGCGTAATAGAGTTTACCCAGGCCCAACATGGCGGGGCCGTAATCGGGCCGCAACGTCAGGGCGCGCCGGAAATCCGCCTCCGCCGCGGCCATGTCTCCCTCTTTTTCATGACATATGCCCGAGTTGTACATGGCCAGTTCGGGCGTGCGATAAAGCGGGTTTTGCAGCGCCCGCTGCAACTGTTCGAGCCCCTCCTTGTACCGCCCGCGGGTGCAATAGAAATAGCCCAGATTATTGTGTATGTCGGAGTTTTTCGGGTCGAGATCCAAGGCCTTGCGGAAATTCTCTTCAGCCAACTTGTCCTCGGCCAGATCCATATAGATCAGACCCAGAACATCGTAGGCTTCCGGATAGCGCTTGTCGGCCTCGATGGCCTGCCGCACCTGCGACAGCGCAACGCGTATCTCTCCCCGCTGATAATACGCAGCGGCAAGGTCGGTCATTACCTTGGCACGGTGCAGGTTTTCCGCCGCCTGCTTGCTTTCCGGCGTCACCGAGGCATTCTGTGCGCAGCCCGCCAGAGTACCGAGCGCGACGACCAGCAACAGGGCGGGGAAGCGGAAACGGGGCATGATCACTCCTATACCATGGCTTGAACGCGGACCGGATGCTGGACGGTCCGGCCGGTCCGGTCCTTCACTTGCCCGGCCAACTGCCCGCAGGCGGCGTCGATGTCATCGCCACGCGTCTTGCGCACCGTGACGACATGACCGGCATCCTGCAGTCTGCGCTGGAAGTCCAGCACGCGTTCCATCGGGCTGCGCCGCAAGCCGGCACCGGCGAAGGGATTGAAAGGAATGAGGTTGAGCTTGCCGGGAATGTCGCGCAGCAAATCCGCCAACTGGCGTGCATGCTGCGGCTGGTCGTTCACGCCGTCGAGCATGACATACTCGAAGGTAATGAAATCGCGCGGCGCTACCGCCAGATAGCGATCGCAGGCAGCCAGCAGTTGGGCAAGTGGATACTTGCGGTTAATGGGCACCAGATCGTCGCGCAAGGCATCATTGGGTGCATGCAGGGATACCGCAAGGGCAACCGGGACGCGCTGGCCCAGGCGCTCCATGGCCGGCACGAGGCCCGAAGTGGAAACCGTGACGCGCCGCCGCGACAGGCCGTAAGCATGATCGTCCAGCATGATTTCCAGCGCCTGCGCGACATTCTCGAAATTCGCCAGGGGCTCACCCATGCCCATCATCACCACGTTGGTCACGGGGCGATCGCTCGCCTCGCCGCCAAGGCGATTGGGCGCGCCGCGCAGGGCACGCTGGGCATGCCACAACTGGCCGACGATCTCACTCACGCTCAGATTGCGGTTGAAACCCTGCCGGCCGGTACTGCAGAATCGGCATTCCAAGGCACAGCCGACCTGTGAGGAGATGCACAGGGTGCCGCGATCGTCCTCGGGGATAAAGACGGTTTCGATGCCGTTGCCCACGCCCACGTCGAACAACCATTTGCGCGTGCCGTCGGCGGAGGTGTGCTCGAATTTCACCGCAGGCGGAGCAATGACCGCCTCGGCCAGCAGTTTTTCCCTGAGTCCCTTGGACAAGTCCGACATACGGGAAAAATCCGCCTCGCCGGCCTGATGCAGCCATTTCATGAGCTGTCTGGCGCGGAAGGGTTTTTCGCCCCACTGCGCGAACCAGTCGGCCAACTGCGGCAGAGTGAAGTCGAGCAAGTTTTGCACAGCAGTGAGAAATCCTGACTCAGCGACCGTAGATTTCGCTGGCGGCGAAAAAATAGGCGATCTCAATCGCGGCCGTCTCGGGGGCATCGGACCCATGCACGGCATTGGCATCGATGCTGGCCGCGAAATCCGCGCGGATGGTCCCGGGAGCCGCTTTCTTGGGATCCGTGGCGCCCATCAGCTCACGATTTTTCGCGATCGCATGCTCTCCCTCCAGAACCTGGATCATGACCGGGCCGGACACCATGAAATCCACCAAGTCCTTGAAAAAAGGGCGCTCGCGATGAACCGCATAAAACCCTTCCGCCTCGCGGCGCGACAAATGCCGCATCTTGGCCGCCACCACGTGCAAGCCGTTGGTTTCGAAGCGGCTGTAAATCTTGCCGATGACATTCTTGCCCACGGCGTCGGGCTTGATGATGGACAGGGTGCGTTCTAGGGCCATGTTCACTCCGGATTTCTTGTCAAAGGGTGGAAAAATAAGCGGGAAATGATAGCATGCCGGCCTCTCAGGATGCCGCCCCTTCTTCCGCCAGGATGCGCAGCCCGGCTTCATCGCCGTGCGCCTGCCAATCGGGGTGCACCCCCACCCCTGGTACCGCCACCAGGGTTTCGTCCACCCAGAGCAGTGGCCAAAGGCTACGCCACCACGGCGGCACGCCGGCCTCCTGGAACAGGTTCTTGAGGCTGCGCGCCGGCCCTCCCCGGCGTAGCGCCAAACGTTCCCCGCCCTGCCGCAAGCGCACGCTGATCACCCGGCCGGCGAGCTTGGCCTGCTTCAGACCTTGCCCCGGCATGGGCTCGAACTTCAATTGCAGAGGGCTGCCCGTCAACGGCAACACCGTCTCCCCGCGCCAAATCCAGCGCGCCTGGCCCAAGGTCGGAACAGCCGGGACCACGTAAATGTGGTCGTGGTAGCGCCTGAGGCTCGCCTGCCCCAGGGAAATGGCCGGCTGGCTTTGCCGCGCGGCGCCCAGCAGCTGGCGCAGTGCTTCGCGCAGACGACGCGGTGGCGGCACGGAGACCCCGGCACGGCGGATGAACCAAGCCAGCGCGTTGCGCGCGCGCGCCTCGCCCAGTGCCGCCAGTCGCTCGCAGCTCAGGCCCCCGGCAGCGTCGAAGCTGGCGTCCTGCTCGGCCAGTTGATCGAGCAGCGCGGCTGCCTCGGCAAAACTTGCCGCCGCAACGGCCAAGCGCCTGCGGTAGTCCGGGAAATGCTTCTCCAACACGGGAAATACGGCGTGGCGCAGCGCGTTGCGGCGAAAAACCGCGTCGAAATTGCTTTCGTCGTCAACCCAGGTCAGGTAGTGCTCGCGCGCATAAGCCTCCAACTCGCTGCGCGGAACGTCCAACAATGGCCGCAGGTGGTACATGCCCGATCTGCCGCGAGCGCCTGGCATGGCCGCCGCGGCCCTCATCCCGCCGCCGCGCAGCAAGGCCAGCAGCACGGTTTCCGCCTGATCGTCCTGATGGTGGGCGGTCACCAGGATATCCGCCCCCGGCGCCGACAGAGCCCGATAGCGCTCAATCCGCGCCGCGCCCTCCAGGCCCTGGGGATGCCGGCGATCCACCGTGACCCGAACCACTTCGCAGGGCACCCCGATTTGCAGGCACAGGGCCTGACAGTGCGCGGCCCAGGCATCGGCATCCGGGCTCAGACCATGATGCACGTGCATGGCCGAGAGTCCGAATGCATTTTCGCGTTGCAGGCGGCCGAGCAGGTGCAGCAGTACCACCGAGTCCAGGCCGCCGGACAAGCCCAGCCGCACCCGCGCGGCGCCGGCCAAATGCTTGTCCAGCGCATCGCGCGCGACGGAGAGCAGCGTTGTGGATTTCGCGTTCATGAGTCTGTCCGCCTTCAGACCATGGCCGGCGCTATTGGTTGCCCGGGCTAGGCTTCCTTGAAACGCCCATATTGCATGAGCTTCTGGTAGCGCGCGTTGAGCACCTCGTCCAGCGGGCTCGATTTGACTTCCGCCAATGCCTCCGCCAGCGCCCCGCTCAGCGCGCCGAACATGGCCGGCCAGTCGCGGTGCGCCCCTCCCAAAGGCTCATCCACCATGCGGTCAACCAGGCCCAGGCCAAGCAGGCGGGGCGCGGTAATGCCCAGAGTCTCCGCCGCTTCCGGCGCCTGTTCCGCGCTCTTCCAGAGGATGGAGGCGCAGCCTTCCGGAGAAATCACGGAATAAGTTGAATATTGGAGGATCAGCGTGCGGTCACCCACGCCGATGGCGAGCGCTCCGCCTGAGCCGCCTTCGCCGATGACGGTGCAAATGATCGGGGTCTTGAGTTCCGCCATGACGTAAAGGTTACGGGCGATGGCCTCGGACTGACCGCGCTCTTCGGCTCCGATGCCCGGATAGGCGCCCGGCGTATCGATGAAAGTGAACAGCGGAAGGGAGAATTTTTCCGCCAGGCGCATGAGGCGCAATGCCTTGCGGTAGCCCTCCGGACGCGGCATGCCGAAATTGCGGTATTGCCGCTCCTTGATGTCGCGCCCCTTCTGATGGCCGATGACCATCACCGGCGTGCCATTGAACCTCGCGATACCTCCGACGATGGCGGGATCGTTGGCGAAACCCCGGTCGCCATGCAGTTCCTGAAAATCAGTGAACAACCCGCCGAGGTAGTCCAGAGTGTAGGGGCGCTGCGGATGGCGTGCCACCTGGGAAATCTGCCAGGCGGAAAGCTTGGCATAAATGTCCTTGGTCAAGGCCCGGCTTTTTTTCTGCAGGCGTTGGATTTCCTCGGAGATATCCAGCGCCGAGTCGTCCTGCACGAAGCGCAATTCCTCGATCTTGGATTCCAGTTCGGCGACGGGCTGCTCGAATTCCAAAAATGTAGTTTTCATGGGGGGCCGACGTGGCTAAACAGCCCGGCATTTTAACGCGAACCCCGTGCCGTGGTGGCCACCGGCGGCGGCCCGCCAAGCGCTCTCAATGATGCTGGTGGCCATGCTCGCCATGCGCATGTCCGTGAGCGACTTCATGGGCATCCGCAGTGCGCACACCGGAAACCTTGCACTTGAAATGCACCGCCTCCCCGGCATAAGGGTGGTTGCCATCCACGACCACCTTGTCTTCGGCCACTTCGGTGACCGTATATACCACTTCGGCACCCTCTTCGGCGCCCACCGGGGAGCCCACGAATTGCATGCCTATGTCGACATTGTCGGGGAATTGGTCTCGCGGCTCCACGCGCACCAGAGTTTCATCGTACTCGCCGAAGGCATCGGCCGGTTGCAGTTTCAACTCCACCGCATCGCCCGCCTGCTTGCCTTCCAGGGCGTGCTCCACCGGCGGGAAAATGTTGTCGTAGCCGCCATGCAGATAGTTCACCGGCTCATCGCTTTTTTCCAGCAGATTGCCGTCCAGGTCATAGACCTCGTATTCGAGGGTCACGACAGTGTTCTTGGCTATGGCAATCATGATGGTTCCTTGAATGGGGTTGCGGAAGCGGCATTGCGGGGGCACCTCGTTTCAAGGCGCATAATAAGCCCTCATAATGCACCGTTCCATTCTAGCAAGCTCCCTCATGCTCGGCGGATTGAGCCCGGAAAACTTTCTCGCCCGATATTGGCACAAAAAACCCCTGCTCATCCGCCAAGCCCTGCCAGGCTTCAAAGGGCTGCTGGCCCCCCACGACCTCATGAGCCTGGCGGTCCGGGAAGACGTCGAGTCGCGTCTGGTGTCGCATACGCGGACGGGCTGGAAAGTTGCCCACGGCCCTTTTGCGGCCAAAGATTTCACGCGCCTGCCCAAGAAGCATTGGACGCTGCTGGTGCAATCGGTGGACCACTGGCTGGATGCGGGCGCCGACTTGCTCACGCGCTTCGATTTCATTCCCCGCGCCCGCCTGGATGACCTCATGGTCAGCTATGCCGCGCCCGGCGGCGGCGTGGGGCCGCATTTCGACTCCTATGATGTGTTTCTGCTGCAAGGACTGGGGCGGCGGCGTTGGCGTATATCAGCGCAGCAGGACATGGAACTGCTCCCCGGCGTGCCGCTCAGGATTTTGCGCCGCTTCGAGGCCGAACAGGAGTGGGTGCTGGAGCCCGGCGACATGCTCTATCTGCCTCCCCATTACGCCCATGACGGCATTGCCGAAGGCGAGTGCATGACTTATTCCATCGGCTTTCGTGCCCCGTCGGCGCAGGAACTGGCCGTCGGATTTCTCGACTGGCTGCACGAGCACCTCGACTTGCCTGGGCGCTACGCCGACCCGGCTCTGCGCCTACAACGCCATCCCGGCGAATTAAGCGACGATCTGGTGTCCCAGGTCGCGTCTCTGCTGGGGGGCATGCGCTGGACGGATACCGATATGGCTCGGTTTGCCGGCAGTTGGTTCTCCGAGCCCAAGCCTTCGGTATTTTTCGAGCCGCCGGCCCGTCCGCTGGGTCTGGCGGCTTTCACCCGCAAGCTGGCCCGCCGCGGCGTCGCCCTCGACCGGCGCAGCCGCCTGCTGTTTCGCGGGCGCCGCTTTTTCTGCAATGGCGAGGAAGTGGCCGCGCCACTCCGAAGTACGGCCGCTTTGCGTGCTTTGGCGGACAGCCGCAGGCTTGCCCCGGGCGCCTATGCCCCGGCGCTGACAACGCTTCTGCACGGCTGGTACGAAGCGGGCTGGCTGCAATGGGAATAAGCCTTTTGACCGCCACCGATTGGCGCCGGGCCGTCCACGAAATGCTCGGCCAGGCGAGCCGGCGCGTCCGGCTGCGGGAAGATGCCCTGAGCGATCAGAACTGGAATGAAACCCAGTTGGCCCCGGCGTTAAAAAATTTTCTGCTGGCCGGGCCGCAGCGCCGCGCAGAATTTCTGCTTGCCGATACCCGCCACGTATACGCCCACTGTCCCGCCCTGCTGGATCTCCTTGCCCACTTCGGCCATCTCATCGAGATTCGGCTCCAGGAGGAAGAGCCGGCACCGGAATGCTATTTTCTGGCCGACGACGAAGGCTTTTTGCTGCGCCCGAGCGCAGACAATTGGAATGCCCGCTACGCGCCGCGCGACCGTCACGCTGCTGCGCCCTGGCATCTGCATTTCGAGGCAGCCTGGAAGCGCGCCGGCGCCGGCATTCCCGCGCGGCCGTTGGGCTTGTAGCACCTACACTTGAGGGTGCGCCCGCTCCAGCTTGGAATCGAGCTTGTTCAGAGCGTGTAGATAGGCCTTGACGGAAGCCACCACGATGTCGGTGTCGGCTCCCTGGCCGTTGACCACCCTCCCGGCCTTGGCGAGGCGCACCGTCACTTCCCCCTGGGCGTCGGTGCCGCTGGTGATGTTGTTGACCGAATAGAGCAGCAGGTCGGCATCGCTCTGCACCACGGACTCAAGGGCCTTGAAGGCGGCATCGACGGGCCCCGAGCCTTCTCCATGGGCTTCTTTCTCCACCCCATCGTCGGCAAACACCACCTTAGCATTCGGGGTTTCGCCCGTCTCCGAGACTACCCGCATGGAAACCAGCTTGTAACGCTCGCGCCCGGCGGAGGTTTCATCGGATACCAGCGCCTGCAAATCCTCGTCGAAGATTTCCCGCTTCTTGTCGGCCAATGCCTTGAAGCGGGCGAACGCCGCATTCAAGGCCTCCTCGCCGTCCAGCACGATACCCAGTTCGGCCAGCTTGGTCTTAAAGGCGTTGCGCCCGGACAGCTTGCCCAGCGTCAGGCGGTTGGCATTCCAGCCCACATCTTCGGCGCGCATGATTTCATAGGTTTCGCGGTGCTTAAGCACGCCATCCTGATGGATGCCGGATTCGTGCGCGAAGGCATTGGCCCCGACGATGGCTTTGTTGGGCTGCACCGGGTAGCCGGTGATGGTGGACACCAGCTTGGAAGTCGGCACGATCTGGGTGGTGTCGATGCGCGTATCGCAATTGAAGACGTCCCGGCGCGTGCGCACGGCCATGACGACTTCTTCCAGCGAGGCGTTGCCGGCACGCTCGCCCAGCCCGTTGATGGTGCATTCGACTTGGCGCGCCCCGTTCATTACCGCGGCAAGCGAGTTGGCCACCGCCATGCCGAGGTCGTTGTGGCAATGGGTGGACCAAATGACCTTGTCGGCATTCGGCACCCGCTCGATGAGTTGGCGCACGCGTTCGCCCCACAAGGCCGGAAGGGAATAACCCACCGTGTCCGGGACATTGACGGTACGGGCACCGGCGGCGATGACCGCTTCGAACACCCGGCAGAGGAAGTCCAGATCGGAGCGCACCGCATCCTCGGCGGAGAACTCGACGTCGTCGGTGTATTCGCGCGCCAGCTTGACGGCCGCCACCGCACGCTCCAGCACCTGGTCCGGCGTCATGCGCAGCTTCTTCTCCATGTGGATGGGACTGGTGGCGATGAAGGTGTGGATACGCGCGGACTGCGCCGGCCGTACGGCGTCGCCGGCGGCGCGGATGTCCTTTTCGTTGGCGCGCGCCAGCGAGCAGACGGTCGATGTCTTGACATGCTCGGCGATGGTGCGGATGGCCCGGGCATCACCCGGACTGGCAGCAGCGAATCCCGCTTCGATGATGTCCACCCCCAGCTTCTCGAGCTGGCGCGCGATACGCAGCTTCTCGTCGCCCGTCATGGAAGCGCCCGGGCTTTGTTCCCCGTCGCGCAGGGTGGTGTCGAATATGTACAAACGTTCGGTCATGATCTTCTCCAAAAGCTGCTGCGGATGGCCCGGCTGTCGGGGGCGCGGCGTAATGCTTCGACGGGGGAAAGAAGTCGTATCTGCCCTCAGGGCAGCAGCAGGGTGCCGAACAGCATGTTCGACAGGCAGGGGAGAAAAGAGGGCTGGCGAAAGGCACAGCAACGTTTAGACATGGTCTAAATTATGCGGATTTTTTTCCCCTTGACAAGCCCCCACGGCGCTTGCTCCACCAAAGCCAGGCGCCATAGACGTAGCCGGAAAGGGCGTAGCAGGCGAACATGCCGAACAACACCTCCGGCGGGCTGGTGGAAACCAGGACGAAAAACAGCACCACCAGCAGGATCACGAAAAACGGCACGGTGCGGCGCAGGTTGATTTCCTTGCCGCTGTAGTAGCGGATGTTGCTGACCATGGTAAGACCGGCAAACAGCGTCATGGCGAAGGCTGGCCAAGCCACCTCGGGCCCTGCGATGCCGTATTCCTGCATGACCCAGACAAAGCCCGTCACCAGAGCGGCCGCGCTGGGGCTGGGCAGGCCCTGGAAAAAACGTTTGTCGGCGACC
This sequence comes from Pseudomonadota bacterium, assembly GCA_021849595.1. Classification (GTDB taxonomy): domain Bacteria; phylum Pseudomonadota; class Gammaproteobacteria; order Burkholderiales; family Thiobacillaceae; genus JAJXXS01. Next base: position 37,068 of record JAJZSR010000004.1, read on the forward strand.
TCCAACTGGGTATTGAAGCGCGCAAGCCTGAGCGCGGCGCCGGCGCAATATACGAAGGCTGCGATCCAGCCCATCTTGCCCAGACCCTTCAGGGCATACACATAAAGAATGAGCGCCGGCGCAATGCCGAAGGACACCATGTCGGACAGGCTATCGTATTCGGCCCCGAATGCGCTCTGGGTGCGCGTCAGCCGGGCCACCCGGCCATCCAGGCCGTCCAACACCATGGCGACGAAGATCGCAATGGCGGAGAGTTCATAGAAGCCATTCATCGCCTGGACGATGGCATAGAAGCCCGCGAACAAGGCCCCCGTAGTGAACAGGTTGGGCAATATATAGATGCCCCGTTCGCGCAGGCGCGGATGCTCGCCCTTGACGTGTTTGAAATCCAGCATGGGGCGGATTGTAGCGCGTCAGGAAAAACGCGCGATGACGTCGCGACCGGCTTTGACACGGTCGCCCAGGCTGACCTGCGCCTGTGCGGCAAGCGGAAGATAGACGTCCACCCGCGAACCGAACCGAATGAAGCCGTAGCGCTGGCCCGGCTCCAACTTGTCCCCGGTACGCACGTAGCACAGGATGCGGCGTGCGATGAGGCCGGCGATCTGCACGACCGTCAGGTCGCCATGGGCCGTGCGCAGGGCGAGCGCATTGCGTTCATTCTCGGCACTCGCTTTATCCAGCGCAGCGTTGACGAAACCGCCCGGGAAATACCAGCGCCCGCTCACCTCCCCAGCCGCCGGGCTGCGGTTGGAATGGACGTTGAACACGTTCATGAACACGCTGATCTTCAGCGCCTCGCGGTCGAGATAGGGATCGCGTGCGCGCTCGACGACGATGACGCGGCCATCGGCGGGCGCCAGCACGGCTTGCGGATCCTGCGGCGGAGCACGGCGCGGATCGCGGAAAAACTGCAACACGAACAATGCCGCCAGCCAGAAAGGCAGTGCCCACCAGCCCAGCGCCCAGGTGGCGGCCAAGGCCACCAGGGTGCAGAGGCCCAAATAAAACCAGCCTTCGCGGGCAATGAGGGGATGTTTCATGGGGGGTCAGGATCGGAGCAGGCCGGCAAGGAAGCGCGGCACTGCCGCACCCCGTGACGGGCCGCCGTCCTCAGTTCTTCGATTGATCCACCAGTTTGTTCTTGGCGATCCAGGGCATCATCGCGCGCAGCTTCTCACCCACCACCTCGACCTGGTGCGCCGCCGTCAGGCGCCGGCGCGCAGTCATTTCGGGATAGCCGTTGCGGCCTTCGAGGATGAAGCGCTTGGCATATTCGCCGTTCTGGATGTTGGCCAGGGCCTCCTTCATCGCCGCGACGGATTGGGCGTTGATGACCTTGGGGCCGGTCACGTATTCGCCATACTCAGCGTTGTTGGAAATGGAGTAATTCATGTTGGCGATGCCGCCCTCGTACATGAGATCGACAATCAGCTTGAGCTCGTGCAGGCACTCGAAATAGGCCATTTCCGGCGCATAGCCCGCCTCGACCAGCGTATCGAAGCCGGCTTTCACCAATTCCACGCAGCCGCCGCACAGCACCGCCTGCTCGCCGAACAAGTCGGTTTCCGTCTCTTCGCGGAACGACGTCTCGATCACGCCGCCGCGCGTGCCGCCGTTGGCGCAAGCGTAGGACAAGGCGATATCGCGCGCCCGCCCGGAGACGTCCTGAGAAACCGCGATGAGGGAAGGCACGCCGCCCCCTTGCGTGTAGGTGGAACGCACCAGATGGCCGGGGCCCTTCGGCGCCACCATGATCACGTCGACATCCTTGCGCGGAGCAATCTGGCCATAGTGGATATTGAAGCCGTGCGCGAAAGCAAGCACCGCGCCCTTTTTCAGACTGGCCTCGACTTCATCGCGATAGAGGCTGGCCTGCTGCTCGTCCGGCACCAGGATCATGACCAGGTCGGCACCCTTGACGGCTTCCCCGACTTCCTTGACCGCCAGGCCCGCTTTCTTGGCTTTGTCCCAGGATGCCCCGCCTTTGCGCAAGCCCACGGTCACTTTGACGCCGGAATCCTGCAGATTGAGGGCATGGGCATGGCCCTGCGAGCCATAGCCGATGATGGCGACTTTCTTTTTCTGGATCAAGGACAGATCGGCGTCCTTGTCGTAATAGACTTTCATGCAATTTCCTTTCGTTTTTTGGATAAAGGACGGCGCCCTCGGGGAGCCCCGGTCAGATTTTCAGAACCCGCTCGCCGCGGCCGATGCCGGATGCCCCGGTACGCACTGTCTCCAGAATGACGGCCGCGTCTATGGCCTCCAGAAAGGCATCCAGCTTGGAGCCGGTGCCGGTGAGTTCTATGGTGTAGGTCTTGTCGGTGACGTCGATGATGCGGCCGCGGAATATGTCCGCCATGCGCTTCATTTCCTCGCGGTCCTTGCCGCCGGCGCGCACTTTGACCAGCATCAGTTCGCGCTCGATGTGGTGGCCGTCCGACAGATCCAGCACCTTGACCACGTCGATCAGCTTGTTGAGTTGTTTGACGATCTGCTCGATGACTTCTTCGGAGCCGGTGGTGACGATGGTCATGCGCGACAGGGTGGCATCTTCGGTGGGCGCCACGGTCAGCGACTCGATGTTGTAACCGCGCGCCGAAAACAACCCGGCCACGCGCGACAGGGCGCCCGCTTCGTTTTCCATGAGGACGGAGATGATGTGCCGCATCACAACTCCTCCGCCAGGATCATTTCGGTGATCCCCTTGCCGCCGGGCACCATGGGGAAGACGTTCTCTTCCTGGTCGGTGATGAAATTCATGAACACCAGGCGGTCCTTCATGGCGAAGGCCTCGCGCAGCGAGCGCTCGACGTCCTCCGGCCTCTCGATGGTCATGCCGACGTGGCCGTAGGCTTCCGCCAGCTTGACGAAATCGGGCAGCGAGCCCATGTACGACTCGGCATAGCGCTCCTTGTAAAAGAACTCCTGCCATTGCCGCACCATGCCCAGGTAACGGTTATTGAGCAGAATGATCTTCAGCGGCAGATTGAACTCCTTGCAGGTGGAGAGCTCCTGGATGTTCATCTGGATGGAACCTTCGCCCGTAATGCACGCCACCTGGGCATCGGGATGCGCCAACTGCACCCCCATGGCATAGGGCAGGCCCACCCCCATCGTGCCCAGACCACCGGAGTTGATCCAGCGCCGCGGCTCATTAAAACGGTAATATTGCGCGGCCCACATCTGATGCTGCCCGACGTCCGAGGTCACATACGCCTCGCCTCCGGTCACCTCCCAGAGTTTTTCCACCACATACTGCGGCTTGATGATGGGAGACTGGCGGTTGTAGCGCAGGCAGTCCTTGGCGCGCCACAACTCGATTTGCGTCCACCATGCCGTGAGCGCTTCCTGATCGGGGCGCTCGCGGCCGGCCTTGATCTGGCGCAGCATCTCCTCCAGCACGGCCTTGACGTCTCCGACGATGGGCACATCGACCTTGACCCGCTTGGAAATGGAGGAAGGGTCCACGTCTATATGAATGATCTTGCGCTGCTCGCGGGCGAAGTGCGCCGGGTCGCCGATGACGCGGTCATCGAAACGCGCGCCGATGGCCAGCAGCACGTCGCAGTGTTGCATGGACAGATTGGCCTCGTAGGTGCCGTGCATGCCCGGCATACCCAGAAATTGCCGGTCGGTGCCCGGATAGCCCCCGAGGCCCATCAGCGTACTGGTGACCGGAAAGTTGAGCAGCCGTGCCAGCTCCCGCAACGGCTCTGCGGCATCGCCCAGCACCACGCCGCCGCCGGTATAGAGCAGCGGCCGGTGGGCGCCAAGAATCATCTGCAGCGCCTTCTTGATCTGCCCGGAGTGGCCTTTCAGCACCGGATTGTAGGAGCGCATGGTCACGCTGGCCGGGTAAGCGAACTCGGCCGTGTGGTGAGTCACGTCCTTGGGGATATCCACCACCACCGGACCGGGTCTGCCCGTAGCGGCGATATGGAATGCCTTCTTGATGGTGACGGCCAGTTCATTCACGTCCTTGACGAGAAAATTATGCTTCACGCATGGCCGCGTGATTCCCACCGTATCGACCTCTTGGAAAGCGTCCAAGCCGATGGCCGCGGTAGGTACCTGGCCGGTGATCACCACCAGCGGAATGGAATCCATATAGGCGGTGGCTATCCCCGTCACCGCATTGGTAACGCCTGGACCGGAAGTGACCAGGGCCACGCCCACCCGTCCGGTCGCGCGCGCATAACCGTCGGCGGCATGCACCGCGCCCTGCTCATGGCGCACCAGCACATGCTTGAATTTGTCTTGTTTGAAAATCTCGTCGTAGATGTTGAGCACCGCCCCGCCGGGATAGCCGAAGACGTACTCGACACCTTCCTCGGCCAGGCAGCGCACGACGATTTCAGCGCCGGTCAATTCCATAAAACTCCATAAAATACGCGGGAAATCAAAGTTTTCCGGAAACTACCTAGGTTATCCGTTTCATCTGTCAGGGTCAAGAAAAGCCTGTAGAATCGGCCCTTTCCGCCGCCCTGCCGTAAATTTGAATCCCGCCCAGCCTTCCCGCCCAGCCCGTGCCCTGCTGGGCCTGGCGCTGCTCTCCCTGATCTGGGGGTACAACTGGGTGGTCATGAAATCCGCGCTCGCCGACGCCGGGGCACTCACCTTCACAGCGCTGCGCTCGGCGCTGGGTGCCCTGAGCCTGTTCCTGGTCATGCTTTGGCAGCGCAAACCCCTGGGTCTCACGCGCCCCGCCGCGACACTGACCCTTGGCGTGCTGCAGACCGCCCTGTTCGTGGGATTGACCATGGCGGCGCTCATCCACGGCGGCGCCGGCAAGACCGCCGTGCTGGTGTACACCATGCCTTTCTGGGTACTGTTGCTGGCCTGGCCGCTCCTGGGCGAGCGCTTGCACGGTCTGCAATGGCCCGCGGTGGCGCTCGCCTGCGCGGGCCTAGTGCTGGTTCTGGCGCCCTGGCGCCCCGCCGTCAGCCCAACGAGCGAGATGCTCGCCATCGTTGCCGGGCTGGCCTGGGCACTCGCGGCGCTGCAGGCCAAGCACATGGGGCGCAGCCAGCGCTTTGACTTGCTTTCGCTCACCGCCTGGCAGATGGCCCTGGGCTCGCTGCCGCTGATCGCCCTGACCCTGGCGCTGCCCGAGCCGCCCATCCATTGGACGCCCTACTTCATCGGCGCGTTGCTCTACAACGTCGTTCTGGGCAACGCCCTGGCCTGGTGGCTGTGGCTGTACGTGCTGCAGAACCTCCCCGCGGGCGTCGCCAGCCTCGGCACCCTGGCCATACCGGTGATAGGCGTCTTGGCGGCCTGGCTGCAACTGGGCGAGCAGCCGGGCGAGGTCGAAATCGCCGGCATGGCCCTCATCGGCACCGGCCTCGGGTTGCTCGCTCTGGCCGCCATGCGGCGGCGCGCCGTTGCCCCGGTCGAAACGCCTGCGGAGTGACGCGCAGGGCCGAAGCGCGGGGATAGACCCCAGCGTGGGGACAGGTCTACTGGGACTGGCCTGCGCCTGTACCGGCAGAAACGATCAAGTTCGGCACATAGTGGCAGGCCAGGGTCCGCGACGGCCGCCCGCCTACGGCCTCCACATGCTCGCCGTAATGAACCAGCATGTCTTGCGGTACCAGCACGACCACTCTCGCGCCGGCAGGTTTGCCGTCCAGATGAATCACCGCTCGCAGATTGTTAAGATACGCAGGGTCGATTTTTCCATTTACTTCCCTCTGCGTCCGGTCAAGCAACTCAAGCGCTTGCGGCCGGGAAAGAAATCCAACGATCTGTCCGCCAAAAGGCGCGGACGGCCCAAACGACATCCCCATAGGCCCTCCTGCACCGCAATTCTCGTCCGCATCAGCGACTTGCTGCGGGATGCCCGTGCTCTGCGAAATGGCGCCCTGCTCCTGCGGCTCCCGCGCAGGTGATGGCAACGCCACGGCCGAAGCGGCCGGCGCCGCCTCGACGCCGTGCTCCGCACGGGTAGGCGATTCCTGCAGCCCATGCTTGATAATTGCCGCTGTCTGAGTTTTCTCGGGTGCCTGAGGCAGCCGGGCCGACCCCGCCGCTTGCGGGGTTATGCCGGGCGGGATGCGCCCCATGTCCTGCTGCGCAGCAGGATGCGAAAGAGTAACACCTGCATTCCCCATCACCCTGCCCGATGTTAAGGGTGGAGAAGCCGGGTGGGCTCCATACCACCGCCAGGGAGGCAAAAACAACACCACCGCCGATATGGCGAGCGCCGCCAGAAACACAAGGCGCCATGCTGATGAATGCTTCCACAAGTAGCCAACGCTACCGAGCAAGGACGTTTCTTTCGAGGGCTCAGGTTGCAACATGGAATCAGGCCCCCTGTGGGCACGCAGCCGCCAGCGCCTGCACGGCGCCTTCTTTCTCCACCAATGCGACACAACGCGCCCCTTGCTGCTTGGCGACGATGAGGGAATCGGCAATCGACTCTTCGATTGCCCGCACCAAATCGCGCGAAGAGGCTGCATCTGCGAGCTTCTCCTGGCGCTGCATGAGCGTGTACAGCAGTTCCGGGTCTATCCCCTGCTCGGCCACTTCCAGCCCATAATTGCGGATCATTTTTTCGATCTCCAGGGCCGTCACGCGCGCCACATCCAAACCGCTCAGGCGGGCAAAAACGAAAATACGGTCAATGCGGTTGAGGACTTCGGGTGCGAATCCCGCCTCCTTCAGCGCGTTGGTGGCGGCGCGCCGCATCTCGTCGGAGTCGTGCGCATATTGCCGCCTGATGTCTTCCAACTCATCTGAAGCGGCATTGGTCGTCAGCACAAATATCGCACGTGCGGTGGATATCTGCCTGCCATCGGACGCCTCAGTAACAAAGCCATCGTTCCAGGCAGTCAGAAACCGCTTGTGCACCTCGGGATCGGCCTTTTCGATTTCATCCAGAAGCACGATGGCGTCCGGCGTATCTCGCAGGCTGGCCGTGAGCTTGCCGTAGGTATTCGATCCCACATAGCCCTTCGGCGAGCCGAACAACGCCGTCGCCCCCATACCCCTTGCCAACTGGGTCATATCAAAATGCAGGAGCTTGCGGCCAAGCGCAACGGCAAGCACTTTACCGAGATACGTCTTTCCGGTGCCTGGAAAACCAGCGAACAAAAACACCCCCACCGGCTTGCCGCGCTGCTGAAGGGCAAGGCGTCGGCGAATTTGCGCTGCCAAGTCATCGCATATGGCATCCTCGCCGATGACTTTGGATTTGAGCGTCGCAGCCAGGGCCGCGGCATCGATGAAAACCGCCTCTGCATTCTGGCCAAGACGGTTTTCGAGCGCCTGGCGATTGGTAAGGCGATCCAGTATGTCCATGATCCAACGTCTCCGAGTAATCCAACGCGGCAGTTTCCCCGCCACCGCTAATACACCCACCACCACCCAAAGCCAGAGGAAACCGGCCAAACCTCCCACCCATAGCCACCACTGCCCACCCCGCTTACCCACTGTTTCGGTCCAGCGCCCGGCAGCGGCCCACGCATGGGGAAGAAAATGTTCAGCCGCCCGTAAAAGCGCAAGCGCCATTACGAGGAATATCAGCAGCGGTAAGTAGCGGTTGAAAACCGCAAGCATGCGCTCCAAGTCGCTATACGTATCCACAAACAAGCGGGAAAATCTTATTCGCCGCAGGACCTCGGGAGTTGGATGCCGCAAACCGGTTTAGCGAACCACATTCGGCAGATAAGGGCCTCAAGATGTAGATTTTTTATCATATTATTGAGAATTACGTAAATAGATGACATCAAACTGGCAGTTCGGCCTGTTTCCAGAAAGCGGCGATCAGCTTGGGTCGGTGCTGCATGGACTTGAGCCGACGCCGGG
>JAJZSR010000093.1 GCA_021849595.1 Pseudomonadota bacterium
TCACCTCCATGCCGCTCACCGCCCCCACCGAAGCCATCATGCCCGCCATCTGCAATTGCTCCCGATGGCCAGACACCAATACGATGCTCATTTTTTCCGACATGCGGCACTCCTTGTAAAACCTGCGATCCCTGCGCAACGCGATCAGGTTATCGGTATAGCCCAACCTGCCCTGGGCAATTTTGTAATGGCAAAGCCAAAGCCGTGCCTGAATGCAAGCATTTGAATTTAAATGGGACGGAGCCGCGTAAAACTGACAAGTGGCAGAAATTACCGACACATTTGTCATACCTAGGAGCGGGCGGCAGACAGAACGCCACAGGAATTCAGATCAGGACGATGGCGTCACTGTAGCGCGCCACCATGAGGTCGTGCGTCAGCAAGCGCAGGGGTTCGCGACGCCTGGACGATACGGTCGAAGGCTACCGATCTTCCCCGGTGTGCCACAGCCGCAGCACATAGATGGTTTCGCCATGAATCTCATAGCGCATCTCATACCGGCCGACCAGAATCCGCCGCACCTCGCGCGGCGCGAACTGGAACAGTTGCTCACCGACACGCGGGTTGGCAAGCAGAATCGTCGGGGCCTTGGTTAGCGCCTGCACTGCCCCGGCAGCGGCCGGCTTATTCACAAGGGCCAGGAATTCGTATAGGCGGGACAGATCGGCAAGCGCCTTACTGCTCCACTGCAACTCCATCAACGCGGTACCGGCAGCGGTTCGTTCGCGCTCAAGCTGTCCGCCCAAGCTTGGACGGCCTGATGGTCGATGACACGGCCAGCATCCACATCGGCCAGCGCCTCATGCGTCAAGCGGTCCCGCTCTTCTTCCTGTGCGACCCAAGCCGAAAGTGCCTGTTTCATGATCCAGCCGCGCGAACGTTCGAGACGGTCGGCCAACCGGTCAATTTTCTCGGCAAGCGGAGCTGGCACGTGAGCGGTCAGCACACGCGTTTCAACTTTAGACATGGTTTACCTCAAATCGGGGAGACGAAACGATAGACTTAATTTTAATCCATTTTAATCGAAGTGACTAAAATAGATTAAAATTAGACAAAACACCGATCACGCGCACTTCGGGCCGCCCCGCCCCGTCGGGTTGGCTCGACCAACGAAACGTCAAGCGCCCTGAAATCAGCACAGGATAAACCGGCACCTGCCAACTGCCGCAAATCGTCAGCCCCTGCCGCGTTCCGGCCATGCCAGCGAAGGCGCTTTCCGCCTGCCGGCGCCCCGGCCGCCCGCTTCGGTACCGCACCAGCCAAGCCTTTGCCCAGCCCCGCCGCCCCGCCCGTCGCCCCCTGCTAAAGTTGGCACGCCCCCTGCACGTTAATGGGCAAGACACGTTCCCCGTGTTGATAAACCCCCCACAACAGGAGAAGCAGGCATGAATACGATGCGAAAAGTACAACAGGGTTTCACCCTGATCGAATTGATGATCGTGGTCGCGATCATCGGCATTTTGGCGGCGATTGCGATTCCGGCGTATCAGAATTATGTGATCCGCGCTCAAGTTGCCGAGGGATCCTCGTTGATTGCAGGGCTCGAAACTGCGATAGCTGAAAATTATGCAAACACCGGCGTGTTCGCAAGTACTAATGCAGCGGTAGGTATCACTAAGGTAATTTCTGGTACCTACGTCTCAGACGTTTCCCTCACCGCCCCTGGCCAAATTACCGTTACCTACGGACAAGCTGCGGCTAATGCCGCTATTAAAGGCCTAACCGTTAAGTGGACCGCCTACACGTCCGCAAATGGGGATATCACATGGGGATGCAATACCCATGCGACCGCCGGCACCCCGGCCACCGCGGCTGCTGCAGGCACGATAACCAACAATCAGTATCTTCCCACCGTTTGTCAGTAGCGATTTTAATCATCATCTTCTGGGACAGGCCACCTTTTGGTGGCCTGTTTTTTAAGAGAAGGACAATGGCAAAATGGGGTCAAACACGATTATTTCCTGTTATTCTGTGGTCTGTTTCCTCCCCGATTGCGCGCATCATGGCCCGCCTTCCCCGCTATGTCATTCCCGGTCAGCCGCAGCACATCATTCAGCGCGGCAATAACCGTCAGCCCATTTTTGGCGCCGAGGCCGACTATCTGTTCTTTCGTGATGCCCTGATCGAAGCGGCGAAAAAGCATGGCCTAGTCATCCATGCCTATGTCTGGATGACCAACCACATTCACCTCCTGGCCACGCCCGAACTGGAGAACAGCATCAGCAAGGTCTTCCAGTCTGTCGGCAGAAGATATGTGCAGTATTTCAACTATACCTACCGGCGCAGCGGCACCCTGTGGGAAGGGCGCTACCGTGCAACGGTAGTAGACAGCGAACGGTATCTGCTGACCCTGATGCGTTATATTGAACTCAACCCCGTGCGTGCGGCCATGGTGGCACACCCAAGGGAATACCCCTGGTCGAGCCATGCCTTCAATGCGCTGGGCGAGGCCGGGTTGAACGCCGACTGGCTGACGCCCCATGACGAATATCTGCGCCTGGGACGAAACGCCCCCGAACGGCAAAGCGCCTATCGACGGCTATTCAGGGCGGCAATCCCGAATGTCGACTTGAAGGAAATCCGCGAGTGCGTTCACAAGGGTTGGGCTCTTGGAGATGCGCGGTTCAGGGCCCGGATCGAAGACCTGGGGCAGCGACGGGCAGCCTCGAAGGGGGTGGGAAGGCCGCGGAAGGAAGATAATCGTGTCTGACCCCGTTTTCAGTTTTCATGGAACCCTGGGGAAACATATCTGTCAGCCCTGTCTTTAGCCCTGTAAGGAGGCACGCAAAATGCCAGGATTATGGGTGGACATCGCCGACGGCCTGCGCGGCTACTACGCGCATCCGACAGGCGCGGGGCCGCATCCGGCGGTGCTGGTTTTCATCGAAACCTTCGGCGTCAACGGACATTTCCAGGACCTTGCCGCACGCCTGGCGCAACAGGGGTACTGCGCCCTGGTGCCGGATATTTTCCATGGCAAGACCTACAGCTACGACGATGCACCCAACGCCATCGGCCACCTCAAGACGCTGCGCGACGACACCGTCATGGCCGAGGCGGGACATTCGCTCGACTGGCTTGCCCGCCAGGGCGAAGTGGCCCAAGGAAAAACGGCCGTGCTCGGCTTCTGCATGGGCGGCCGGCTGGCCTTTCTCGCCAACGCCGTCCATGCCGCACGCGTGCGCGCGGCCGTGGCCTTCTACGGCGGCGGCATCGCGCCGGAGCAGGATTCCGTCGGGCGGCCGCCGCTCTTGGACAAAATCCCGGCCATGCAGGCCCCGTTGCTGCTGATTTATGGTGCCAAGGACGGTTCCATCCTCCCGGCCGAACATGGCCGCATTGCCACAGCGCTGTCGGCCGCCAACAAAACCTATACACTGAGCGTGTTTCCGGACGCGGGCCATGGCTTCTTCTGCGACCAGCGCAAGAGCTACCATGCCGCCGCCGCGGCGCGCGCCTGGCCTTTGGCGCTGGAACACCTGCATACCCACCTCTCCTGACCTTGCCGACATGACTTCTCTGCTCTTCACACCGCTCAAGTTGCGCAGCCTGGAAATCCGCAACCGCGTATTCGTTTCGCCGATGTGCCAGTACTCCTGCCGGGACGGGCTGGCGAACGACTGGCATCTGGTGCATCTCGGGGCGCGCGCTGCAGGGGGTGCCGGCCTGGTAATGGCGGAAGCCACCGCCGTGACCCCGGAAGGCCGCATCAGCCCGGAGGATCTGGGTTTGTGGAGCGACGCCCATGCCGATGCGCTGCGGCCTGTGGTCGCTTTCATCCGCGCCCAGGGTGCGGTGCCGGCGATCCAGCTCGCACACGCGGGCCGCAAAGCCTCCTGCGCCTCACCCTGGAAAGGTGGCCAGGCTCTGGCGCCGGGCCAGGGCGCCTGGACGACGCTGGCGCCCAGCGCCCTGCCGTTCGGCCATTTCCCCGCGCCGCGCGCCTTGGCGCGGGAGGAACTGCAGGCCCTGGTGGAGGCCTTTCGCGCCGCGGCGCGACGCGCCCTGGCGGTCGGCTTCGAGGTCGTGGAAGTCCACATGGCCCATGGTTATCTCCTGCACAATTTCCTTTCCCCCCTGAGCAACCAGCGCACCGACGACTATGGCGGCAGCCTGGAAAACCGCGCCCGCCTCCCGCTCGAAGTGACGCGCGCGGTGCGCGCACTATGGCCGGAGAAGCTGCCGGTCATGGTGCGCATCTCGGCGACGGACTGGAAAGAGGGCGGGTGGGACCTGGAACAGTCGATCGAGCTGGCGCGCTGGCTCAAGGAAGCCGGCGCGGACCTGATCGACTGCTCCAGCGGCGGGCTGGCGGCCGACGCCCAGATTCCGGCCCGGCCCGGCTACCAGGTGCCCTTCGCCGCCGCAATCCGGCAGGCCGCGGCAATTCCCACCGCCGCCGTGGGCCTGATCACCGAGGCGGCTCAGGCGGAACAAATCCTCGCCTGCGGCCAAGCCGACGCCATCGCCATCGCCCGGGCCTCCCTGCGCGATCCGCACTGGCCGTTGCGGGCAGCCGCCCAGCTGCATGCGGAAATCCCCTGGCCGGTGCAGTACGAACGCGGTAAGCCAATGTTTTGAAATAAAATCTTCCGCCGGAAAATTTTTGCGCGCGAACCCTAAAGTTTCTGCTCCGGCGCGCCGCAATAGTGGTTGAGTCGTGGTGGGTCGCAGCCGGTCGGACCGAGGCTGCTCCCGCCGCGGGCATCCGATCAGGGCAAACCCGTCGCGAGGCGGGGACGCAAAATCACCGATCTCGGCGCGTGTCCAAGCCGAGACAGCGGGATCGCCGGAACATCCACCTGCGCGCCCTGTTCCATGCCTATTCCGGAGGTTGTGGCTATGGAGCGCGACATGTCTGAACCCAACGTAGTCAATCTGAACGAGTTCGGTAGCGGGCGCCGCCGCTCGCGCGCGGAAACCTTGGTGCTCTTGAATGAATGCCGCAACCGCCTGGTGGAAGGCGCCAGCCGCCTGCTCACCCGCCAGGCCGAGGCCATGGAGAACGTGCTGCTCAGCATGGCCGAGCGCTCGCCGCTGCTGGAAACCCGCAACCTCTATTACACCGCCCAGGGGGCCTTGAACCGCCGCGCCAACGAGGTGTTCATCGCCTGCAAGCAAGCCTATCTGCAAGCCTTCGACGGCGCCGTGCTGAACGCCGAAAACTCCCGCTCGGCCAAGGGCGAGGCCGAGCTCTCCCTCATGGACGACACGGACTTCGAGGCCGCGCTGGCCGTCAACAAGGCCGCCACGCGCCTGCGCTACAACAGCGCCGAAGAACTGGTGGCGCTGGATTTGCGCGTGGGCCATTTGCTCAACCGGCCGCAGCTCGCCGAAGAGGAAAACCCGCTCGGCACCAAGGCGTTGTGCCAATCCTGGCTGGACGGCCTGGGCAACCTGGATCTCGACATCAAGGTGCGCCTCATTCTGCTCAACCAGTTCGACCTGGCGCTGAACCAGGAATTGGCGGGCATTTACCGGGACATCAACCACTACCTGGCGGACAAAGGGGTGCTGACCGACATCCGCGCCGGCCAGCCCACCCGCAAGGGCGGCGGCGCCGAGCGGGCAGGTGCCGTCGAGGCCGACGAGTTCGTCAAGCTGTTCGAACATGCCGCCGCAGGCGGAGGCACGCCGCTGGCCGGCGCCCTGCCGGTGGCAGGCAACCGCAGCGGCGCCGGCGCCATCGGTTGGGGCTACCCCGCGGCCGGCGGCGGGGGCGACTTGGGCGTAGGCATGGTAGAAGCGCTGGGCCGCCTGCAAACCGGCGGGCTAGCGCTGCCCGGCGGCGGCTCTTTCGAGCTTGCCCTGCCTGCGGAGGGCTACGGCAACGTCCTGCGCGATCTGCAGCAAAGCCCGGTGATGCAAGCGGCGTCGCAACTGGACGCTGTGATCATCGACGCCGTCGCCATGCTGTTCGATTTCATCTTCGACGACGCCAGCATCCCGGACAGCCTCAAGAGCCTGGTGGCCCGCCTGCAGGTCCCCATGCTCAAAGTCGCGCTGCTGGACCGCAGTTTCTTTGGCAAGAAGCAGCACCCCGCGCGCCAGCTTCTGGACAAGATTTCCCAGCTCGCCGCGGATCTCCCGCCGGTGCTCGAAGGCAAGCACCCCCTGATCGCCGAAATCGAGGCCATCATCAACCGCGTGCTGCGCGATTTCGATTCGGATTTCGAAGTATTCGAGGATGCCTGCGCCCAACTGGATCTGCTTGCCGGCCAGCGGGAAGCCCGCGTCGACGCGGAGATCGCGCCCCAGGTCCAGGAACTGGAACGCGAGGAAAGGGCGGAGCTCGCGCCCCACGTGGTGCACGACCAGATCTCGCGCGCGCTGGTGGACCAGCAGGTGCCCTTCGCGCTCAGCCAATTCCTCTACAGCTATTGGTCGGCCGCGCTGACCTACAGCTACACCCACCAAGGCGAAGGCAGCCCGGCCTTCATTTCCCGCATGGAAACCATGCGCGAGCTGATCTGGAGCGTGCAAAGCAAAGCCGACATGGACGCCCGCCTGATGCTGGTGCGCATCCTGCCGGGCCTGCTCAAGCGCCTGCGCGAGGGGCTGGCCGACACCGACATGCCGCAGGCCGAGATGGAGCGCTTCTTTGCCGATCTGGTGATCTTCCACGCCAATGCCGTGCGTTCCATGAACCATCCCCTGCCCCTCCCCGAAGCCGAGCAAGAGGCCGTGCCGGCACCGCCTCCGCCCCCGGCGGCGGCCGCCGAAGAGAGCGTCGCGGAAGAGGAAACGGAAGACCAGTACACCCAGATGGCACGCGACCTGAACAAGGGCGACTGGGTCGAATTCCATTACGACGACGGCACTTTCCGCTGGGCGCGGCTGGGCTGGACCGGAAGCATGAAGGGGATATATCTCTTCACCGACCAGGACGGTCTCAACACCTTCTCCATCAACGTGCATCGCCTGGCGGAAAAGCTGCGCAAGGGCGAAGCCCAGATCGTCCAGCGCAAGCCCATCACGGAAAGCGCCTTCGGCAAGCTCCTGGGATTCTTCCGGCAAAAAATCGCGCCGGCCTGATAGCATGCCGGCATGCGCGCCGGCAGCTTCGCCCGACAACTCATCGCCTGGCAGAAAAGCCATGGCCGCCACGATCTGCCCTGGCAGGGGCGTGGTGCCTATGCCACCTGGATCTCGGAGGTCATGCTCCAGCAGACCCAGGTCGCCACCGTCATTCCCTATTACCGGCGCTTCTTGGCGCGCTTCCCCGATGCGGGGGCGCTGGCCGCGGCCGCGCCGGATGAGGTGCTGGGCCACTGGAGCGGCCTGGGCTACTACAGCCGCGCGCGCAACCTGCAGCGCGCCGCGCGCATCGTCGCGCAGCAGCATGGCGGCGTGTTCCCGCAGGACTACGCAAGCATCCTGGCGCTGCCCGGCATAGGGCGTTCCACTGCCGGGGCCATTTGCGCGCTGGCCTATGGGCAGCCCCGCGCCATCCTGGATGGCAATGCCAAGCGCGTGTTCGCGCGCCATTTCGCCATTTCCGGCTGGCCCGGCACTCCCGACGTGGAACGCGCACTCTGGCAGCGGGCGGAAGCGGAACTGCCCGGTGAGGAAGCGACCGCTTACACTCAGGCGCTCATGGATCTGGGCGCCACCGTATGCCTGCGCAGTCGGCCGCACTGTGCGGATTGTCCTGTAGCAACCAGTTGCGCCGCCCTTGGCCAGGGGCGCGTCGCGGAATTCCCGGCCCCGCGTCCCGCCCGAACGCGGCCGCAAAAAACGGTGATCTGGCTGGTCTGCAGGCACGGGCGAGAAGTGCTGCTGGAAAGGCGTCCCCCGAGCGGCCTTTGGGGAGGTTTGTGGGGTCTGCCCGAAAGCACCGCAGACCCGCAGCAAACGGCGCTGGCGTTTCTGGGCAGCCCCCCGGACCGCGTGCAGGAACTGCCGCCGCTGGTGCACGACTTTACCCATTTTCGGCTCAGGGCCAACCCCATTCAGTTGGACTACCGGCGCCGGCCGGTCCTCTCGGGCGAGGCACGCTGGCTCTGGCTCGATCTGGCGGACATGGCCCAGGCGCCCCTGCCCAAGCCCGTGCGAGCCCTCCTGGCAGGCCTCGCATGATATTGATTCGGCATGAATGAACTTGAAACCAGCGCTGCGGGCAGCCTGGCCGAGCGAGTCGTTTCGCGCACACCGCATGCCGAATCAATACCATTCAATCTCGGCTGGTTATTGAGGCGGCTCGATGGGCTATCCAGCGATTCGAAGCCGGCTGACGGCGATGTCGTTCCTACTTCATATGTGCCGCCTCAATAACAATCCTGCCGGGCGACTATAATTCTTCTCTGCCTCCCGACAGCACGCAAGTTGAACATTGCCGGATACGAGCTGTCTGAGCGGCGTCTCACACCGACAGGCCCAGGACAGATGAATCAGGGCAAGTCATGCCGATGCCGGGCGGGCGAGGCGGCCGCCCGGCAAGAAGGAGGAAAACAAACATGGAAATCGTGCTTGCCCAGCCCAGGGGCTTCTGCGCCGGGGTGGTACGCGCCATCGAAATCGTCGAACAGGCGCTCGCGGTCTACGGCCCGCCCATTTACGTGCTGCATGAGATCGTGCACAACCAGCACGTGGTCGCCGACCTGCGCGCACGCGGAGCGATATTCACCGAAGATCTCGCCAGCGTGCCCGCCGGGGCGGTCACCATTTTCAGCGCTCATGGTGTGTCCGAGGCAAGGGTCGAAGAGGCGCGCGCCCGCCGGCTGGAAGTGATAGACGCCACCTGCCCGCTGGTGGCCAAGGTCCACCTGCAGGCCCAGAAATACAGCCGCGAAGGCTCGGAAATCATCATCGTGGGCCATCCCGGCCACCCCGAAGTGGAAGGCACGCGCGGCCGCATTTCGGGCCCGGTGCACGTCGTGTCCACCCCCCAGGACGTGGCCCGCCTGACCGTGGGCGATTCCCAGCGCCTGGCCTATGTGACCCAGACCACGCTCAGCGTGGACGACACGCGCGAAGTGCTCGCGGCACTGCGCACGCGCTTTCCGGCCATCCGCGGGCGCGAGCTGGACGGCATTTGCTACGCCACCCAGAACCGGCAGAATGCGGTGCGTGCCTTGGCGCAGGAGGCCCAACTGCTGCTCGTGGTCGGCGCCAGGAATAGCTCCAACTCGAACCGGCTGCGGGAAGTGGGCGCCCAGGCCGGCGTGCCTGCCTACCTGGTGCAAGACGCCGGCGAGATCGATCCGGCCTGGCTCTCTCCCGGCATGCGGGTGGGCGTGACCGCCGGGGCCTCCACGCCCGAGCGCCTAGTGCAGGAGGTGCTGGACAAACTGGGCCGCATCGAAGACGTCGAGGTGCGCCAGTTGGCTGCCGAGCCAGAGCACGTGAGCTTCAACCTGCCGGCCGTTCTGCTGCAAAGACAGCGCAAAACCGCCGGCCAAGAATCCTGACCCGCCATGAGCATCCCCCTGAAACAGCAATACCGCATCGCCCGCTACATCGTGCAGCAGAAGTTGCGCGGCCGGCGGCGCTATCCCCTGGTGCTGATGCTAGAGCCGCTGTTCCAGTGCAACCTCGCCTGCGCCGGCTGCGGCAAGATCGATTATCCCCAGGACATCCTGAGCCGGCGACTGAGCATCGAGGAATGCCTGGCCGCGGTGGACGAATGCGATGCGCCCGTGGTGTCCATCCCCGGCGGCGAGCCCCTCATACACAAGGACATGCCCGCGATCGTCGCCGGCATCGTGGCGCGCAAGAAATTCGTCTACCTGTGCAGCAATGCCATACTGCTCAAGAAAAAGCTCGCCGACTACCGGCCCTCGCCCTACCTCACTTTCTCCATCCATCTCGACGGC
>JAJZSR010000094.1 GCA_021849595.1 Pseudomonadota bacterium
ATAGACAAGGAAAGAGGCAATCTCTATCTGGCGCTGGGACGCTACAACGGCAGCATGGGGCAACCCCAATATCCCGTGATGGTCGTAAACGCCTGGAAGCGCGACTGGCACTACCTGCCGCCCACCCAGGAAGCCTCCCTACGCTGACACTCGGCACCCGCAGCCCGGCATCAGCGATCCACCAGATCCCGATACGCGTGCCAGGTGGCATGTCCCAGCCAGGGAAATATCACCACCAGACCGAGGAATATCGTGGCGAAGCCCAGCGCCGTCAGGGCGACGATCAACAGTGCCCACACCAGCATAGGCAAGGCGTTTTCCCGCACCACCCACAAGCTGGTCGTGGCCGCCGTGGCGAAATCCACCTTGCGGTCCATGAGCATGGGCAGGGTCACGACGCTCAGCGCAAACACGACCGCCGCGAACACCACGCCCAGCAGGGAATAAGCGGCCACGAAGGGCGCGTACTCACCGGAGAAAAACGCCTCGCGCGCAAAGCCTCCGAGCCCGCCGATATTGCCCTTGAGAAAAAACCCGGCCAACACGGCCGAGAGCAGCAGCCAGGCCGCCATGGCAAGGACCAGAAGCAGGGCGTACATACCTATGCCCGGGCCGCGCACGCGCAACATCCGGCGCAGGTGATGGTGCAGGGGGTAATGCCTGTGCAGTTCCATGGCACGGCTGACGTCGTAGAAAACCAGGGCCAGCAGAGGCGCCACCAGCAGAAAGCCCGTGAACAGGCCCAGCGTCAGAGACAAATCCTGCGCGCCGTGGAACACCAGCACGTATCCCATGAGGGCGAACAGCCCACCGTAGAAAAAACTCACCGGACTGTGCATGAGATCGCCCCAGCCCAGACGCAGCCAATGCAGCGCGCGCAGGGGTGCCACGCGATCCACGCCCGGCAAGGCCATGCCGGGCACTTCGGGATGGATGACCACTTTGTCCATGTCGTCCTCCGTGCACAGGCAAGGAACGGTTTCAGCATAGGCAAGGCGGCGCGCGATCGCCAGGGCGCGTTAACGCGCACCGGTCAGCGGCGCTCCAGCACGATCAGCGTCGGCGGGGCGCACTGCGCTGCCACGACCATGCCGGGCTCGGCTGCGCGCTTGGTGACCACGCCGTCGAAGGGCGCCCGCAGGGTGGCTTCGTCGAGCCGCTTTTGCGCGATGGCCAGACGCGCGCGCGCCACTCCCAGCGCACTCTGCGCCCGCGCATAGGCGAGCTGGGCGGCTTCCAGCTCGGTGGTCGAAGATACGGTGCGGCGATAGAGTTGATCGGCCCGGTCGAGATTCCTTTTGGCCTCGGCGGCTTCCGCCGCGGCGCCCTGCTCCTGTGCCTTCGCCTCATCCACGCGCGCCCGGTAGATGGTGGCATCCAGGCGCGCCAGCACCTGGCCTTTGCGCACCCGCTCGCCCGGCTTTACGGCTACTTCGGCGACCACCCCCGAAACCGGTGTGGTGAGCGCGACCTCCTGGGCATGGCAGGCCAGCGGCGCAAGCGCCGCTGCCAGGAGAAAGGTAAGTTTTCTCAAGGGTTATCTCCTTCGGGCATTGCGGCCAACGCAGCCAAGGGCTGGCCGGTGAGGGCGGCCAAGCGGGCCAGCGCCAGGGCCAAGCGGTACTCCAGTTCTGCCCGCTGCAGGCTGACCGTCTGGATATCCGCCATGGCGTTGCCCAGATTGGTGCGGTATTCCATGTCATATTCGGCGCGCGCGCGTTCCAGCGCCAGGTCGCGATACTGCCCGGCCTGGTCTGCCGCCGGCAGGGCGCTGGCGCGCAGCCAGGCGATTTCCGTCAGGGTGTCGAGCAGCGCACCCGCCACACTGCGTCTGAGCGCCTCGCGCTCGGCCAGGAGTTTTTCCTCTTCGGCCCGTGCCCGCGCCACCCCGGCGTCGATCTCGCGGCCGCTATAGAGGGGCCAGGTCACCACCAGACCGCCGCCGGCATAGTTGCGGCTCACGGTGCGGCGGCTGAAATCCCCGCCCGCCACCTCCAAATCGACGCGCGGGTTGCCCTCCGCGCGCGCCGCGGCGATGCGCTGGCGGGCCGCGGCCACCTGGGCATCAAGGGCCAGCAGGCTGCGGTTGTGGACCAGCGCGACGGGCAGCAGCCGCTCGTAGCCGGGCAGGCCGATGGCGTTGTCGGCCAGCTTGGGGCGCACCAGATCCGTTGCGAGCTTTCCTGGCTGGTTCATGGCATCCGCCAGGCGCTCGCGCGTCAGGCGCTCCTGGCGCGCGTCCTCGCCACGCCTAAGCTTGATTTCCTGGTAGCGGCTTTCCAGGCGCGCCAGCTCGGCGCGCGGCAACTCGCCGGCCTCGAAGCGCTTGCGGCCGTCGTCCCAGTTCACGTAGGCCACCGCCATGTATTCATTGTCGGCGGTGTAACGCATATCCGCGAGCAGCACGTCGAAAAAGCGCGCCATGATGGCGATGCGGCGCTGGTCGCGCACGTCCAGAAGTTGTTCTTGACGCGCCTTGACCTCTGCACGCGCGGCATCGACGCCGTGCGCGGTACGGCCGAAATCGTACAGCGGCTTGCTGAGCGTGAGGCGCGCCTCATTGTCCGCAGTCCACCGGTCGGAGCCCAGAGTGGGGCGGCCGCTGCGCAGGGCGCCGGAGAAATTTACGGTCAAATCGCTGCGGCTTGCCGCCAGAGTTTCGTCGGCGCGCGCCATGGCCAGCTCGGCAGCGGCAATGCGATTCTGCGGGTGAGGCGCGTCGGCCGTGGCCAGCGCCTCTTCCAGGGTCAGGGGCGCCGCCTCGACAGGCACGGGAGGCAGACAAGCGCCGAGCAACACAGCCATGACCCAGGCGCGTACGCGCAGCATGTCAGTCCAGGCCGAGATGCGCGGCAACAATCGCGGAGTCCGGAACTCCACTCAGTCAGCGCTCCTCTGGTAGGTCTCGAAGGGCTGCGTACGGTAGGCGCCGCTCACGACGTAGCGTCCCAGGGCGAGAAACTCGGCCTTGTCGCGGGTGGCGCCCGTGTAGCGGTACAGCAATTTCCCCGACGGGTCGAAAAAGGCGATCACCGGCGTCGCGCGCACGCGATAGGCAAAGGCGAAATCCCGCTCGGTGGTGGGCTTGCCCTGGAAATCCTTGATGGCGACGTCACCGCGTATATCCACGGGGTAGATGAGGAAATGCTTGTGGAAATAGGCCTGCACGTCCGGCTGATTGAACACCGTTTCTTCCATGCGCTTGCAGAAAGGACAGCCCTCCTGCTCGAAAAACAGCATGACACCGGTCTTGCCCGCTTGCTTGGCGGCCGTCAGCTCGGCCCGGTAATCGCCGAAGGACGACTGGAAAAATCCACTTCCCGCGGCCATGGCCGAAAGGGGGGCGACGAGCATCGCCAGCACCAACACAAGCATTTTCATGGTCTGTCCTCCATCTGTCGTTTGGGCGGCACGCCTTAGTCCATGACGGAACCGCCGATAAAATTCTGGTAGCGGCCCACCTCTCTGCCTATGGAACCAAGCTACCAGCCGCGGAGCGTCCGCGGACGGCATTTTACGACGGCACGGGTCGGATAAAATTTCCCCTTTCAGCGACGGAACGACACGATGAACACATGGCGCGAGGAGCAGGACTCCCTGGGGACCTTCCCGGTCCCCGCCGATGCCTGGTACGGCATCCAGACCGCCCGGGCGGTGGCGAATTTTCCCATCTCGGGGCGCGGCCCCGACCCTGATTTCGTGCGCGCCCATGCGCATATCAAGCGCGCGGCCGCGGCTGTCAACTGCCAGCCCGGCTGGCTGTCGGCGGAGAAGCGCGACGCCATCGTCGCGGCCTGTGACCGGATCCTCGCCGGCGAGCACCTCGACCAGTTTGTGGTCGACCGCTTCCAGGCCGGCGCCGGCACCAGCCACAACATGAACAGCAACGAAGTGATCGCCAATCTGGCGAACGTGGCGCTGGGCGGACGTAAAGGCGAGTACCGGCCGGTGCACCCCAACGACGATGTCAACATGGGGCAGAGCACCAATGACACCATCCCCACCGCCATCCGCCTCGCGGTGCTGTTCAAGCTGCCGCGGCTCTTGCAGGCCGTCGCGCGCATGGCCGCGGAATTCGAGCGCATCGGCCGCGAGGAACAGGACACCGTGAAATCCGCGCGCACCCATCTGCAGGATGCGGTGCCCACCACCCTGGGCCAGGAATTCGCCGCCTACGGCGTGATCCTGCGCCGCATCGGAGCGGCCCTGGAAACCATGCAGCCGGCCTTGGGCAGCATAGGCCTGGGCGGCTCGGCCGCCGGCACAGGCCTCAATACGGCGCCGGGGTACCGGGAAGCCGTGGCCACGGAACTGGCGCGCGCCACAGGACTGCCCGTCAGCGCCGGTGATCCCGTGGCGCAGATGCAGTCCATGTGCGACCTGGCCGGATTCGCCGGACGCCTGAAGAACCTCGCCCTGGAACTGACCCGCATCAGCAACGACATCCGTCTGTTGGCCTCGGGTCCGCGTACCGGCCTGGGAGAAATCCAACTGCCGGCGGTGCAGCCGGGCTCCTCCATCATGCCGGGCAAGGTCAACCCGGTGATGTTCGAAATGCTCAATCAAGTGTGCTACCAGGTCATCGGCCAGGAAACCGCCATTGCCCTCATGAGCCAAGCCGGTCAACTGGAATTGAACGTCATGATGCCTGCACTCGGCTCGGCGCTGTTCGACGCACTGGACTGGCTCACCGCCGCCATGAACGCGGCGACCGAGAAGAATCTCAAAGGGCTGGTCATCCACCGTGAGCGTTGCGCCTTTTTCATCCATCAAAGCGTTGCCCTGGCTACCCTGCTCAACACTCGTATCGGTTATGCCCGGGCGGCGGAGATTGCCAAGGAGTCCGAACAGTCCGGACGCCCGGTGCGCGACATCGTCGCCGCCCACGGCCTCATGGGCGCGGACGACTTCGACACCCTGGTGCTGGCCGCCGCCCATGGCGTGGGCAGCGGCGGCGGCGCAGGCTGAATTCAGTGACCCGCGCCAGGGGGCCCTTCCTCGCCGCGGCCCTGCTCACGCGGCGCCTCCGAGGCATGGGTGAGGTACAGTGCCAGGCCGATGAGGGCAATGCCGCCGCCGAGATAGAGCAAATCCAACGGGGTGTCGATCTTCATGTTGAGCGCGTGATCGAACAGCGTCACGATCAGGATCATGAGGATCACCTTGGCCAGCCGCGCCTTCAGGTCGTCCAGGCTGGAGATCACCAGGATGCGGCTGGAAGCGCGCTGGCCCTTGGCCTGGTCGATGTCGCTGATGAAAAGCTCGTACATGCCCAAAGCGAAGATCAGCATGAAAGTGGCCAGCAGGTAGCCGTCGACCACCTCGACGACATGGGACAGCGTAGCGTCATGCAGTTGCTTGCGCGCCTCCGCGGTGAGGCCGGGGTCGGCGAAATGGACGGCGTGCGCCACCAGGAACACCACTTCCACCGTGGCCATGTAGAAAATGACCATGCCCGCGGCGATGCTGGCCACCACCGCGGGCACGATGACCCAGCGGCTGTTCCACAGCAGCCCCTCGAATACCCTTTCGATCCACTTCATTGCTTCTCCTCGATGCTCTGACTTCCGAACCATGGCCGCGCCAGCGGGGCGGGCGCCACCCGCGCCAGCAAGGCCACCGCCGCCACGCCCACCAGGGCGCTGAAAAACGGCACTTGCGGTATGCTGCCCCGGTGGCCCAACGCCAAGGCCAGCAGCAAGGCAGCCACGCCGGTAACCAGCGCCAGCAGACGGTTGAGCGCCGGGTGCAGGGCCGGGCGCAGGCGGAACTGCATTCCTAACAGCAGTGCTTCGAACACGCCGTAGGGGACCGCCCAGCGCCAATCCACAGTCCCCGGCGCGGCGGGCGCGAGTGCCGGCACGAAAAACGCTGCGAGCCACGCCACCAGCGCGGCCAGCAGCCAGAAAAGATAAGGCTTGTTTGCCATCGACGATTCTCCTCCGAAGGAAATTTTACGGGCAGCGCGCGGAACTTTCCTATAATCCGCGGTTCTTGCTGGCATCGTGTTCCTGCGGGGAAGACATGAAAGACATACTCGTGCTCTATTACAGCCAAGGCGGCGCAGTCGGGGAAATGGCCCGCCTCGTCGCCCGTGGCATCAACGGCGTGGCCGGCGCCCAGGCCCGCATCCGCACCGTTCCCAAGGTCGCGCCGCTGACCCGGACGGCGGAACCCGAGGTACCGCCGGAAGGCGCCCCCTATGCCGAATACGGCGACTTCGAGGAATGCATCGGCCTGGCCATGGGCAGTCCCACCCGTTTCGGCAACATGGCCGCACCCATGAAATATTTTCTCGACGGCACCGGCGCCTTGTGGATGAAGGGCAGCCTGGCGGGCAAGGCCGCCAGCGTGTTCACCTCCACCGCCTCCATGCACGGCGGCCAGGAAACCACCCTGGTGTCCATGATGTTTCCCCTGCTGCACCACGGCATGATCCTGGTGGGGCTGCCTTATACCCTGCCGGAGCTGACCGCCACCGCGGCCGGTGGCACGCCCTACGGCGCCAGCCATCTGGGCGGTCCGGAAGACAACCGCCCCCTGACCGAAGACGAGCGCAGCCTGTGCCTGGCCCAGGGCAGACGCCTAGCCGAAGTCGCCCTGCGCTTGGCGGGGCCGCAGGCATGAGCGCGCTGGCACGGGAGGCGCGCTTGTTCGTGCGCGCACACGGCAGCAGCGTGCTGTCCACGCTGTCCAAGCGCCTGGGCGGTTCTCCCTTCGGCTCCATCTGCCCGTTGGTGCTGGACCACACGGCGCGCCCCCTCATCCTCATCTCTACCCTCGCGGAACATACCAAGAACCTGCTGGCCGACGACCGCGCCAGCCTCATCGTCCATCCCTGCGCCGAAGACGCCCAGGCCGCCGGCCGCGTGACGCTGGTGGGACACGCGCGGCCAGTGGAAGAAAAGACCGCCTTGCGCGCCCGCTACCTACGCTACCTGCCCCAAGCAGCGCAATATTTCGATATGCACGACTTCCATTTTTTCCGGCTGGAGATCGAGGCCATCCGCTACATCGGCGGCTTCGGCAAGATCCACTGGGTGGACGCGGCCCGGTTCGCGGCGCCGGAGAACGAACTGGCGCAGGCAGAAGAGGACATCCTTGCCCACATGAACCATGACCACACGCAGAATCTGCGCGACTACTGCCGCCATGGACACGGCGTGACCCCCGAACGCGTGGAAATGACAGGCGTCGACATCGACGGCTTCGACCTGCGCGCCGACGGCCGGCTGCTGCGCTTCGACTTCCCCGAAATCGCCTGCACGGCCATGGACGTACGCCGTGCCCTGGTGCAACTGGCCCAGGAAACGCGCCTTTGAAGAAACAGTTTTTGATCTGGCTTTGCGCCGCGAGCCTGATCGCGCTGGCCTTCCTGAACCTGGGCTGGGAGCTGTGGTGGGCGCCGCTGCGCCCGGGCGGATCTTTCCTGGCCGCCAAAGCGCTGCTGCTCCTGCTGCCCCTGCGCGGCATCCTGCGCGGACGCCGCTACACCTACCAATGGGCATCCATGTTCATCCTGCTGTTCTTCACCGAGGGCGTGGTGCGCGCTTGGTCCGACCATGGGCTGTCGCAAAAACTGGCCATGATCGAACTCGTTCTGAGCGTGGTGTTCTTTGCCGCCAGCGTGGCTTACGCCTGGCTCACCGCGCCATCGCGCAATCGCGCGGGGGTCAATAGAGCTTGATCTCGGTCCACAAGCGGTTCAGCAACCGGCGCTGACGCCGGTCCAGATCCCTCAACTGCTCCAGGCGCGACAGCGCGCGGGGACCGGGAAAGATCGCCGCGGTCGCTGCGATCGCGGGCTTGATGTAGGGCAGCGCCGCCGTATTCGGATTGCCCGAGCCGATCAAGTTGGTGAGCTCGGCCGAGTTGCGGCCCGCCAGCATGAAGTTGATGAATCGGTAGGCCAGATCGGGGCGCGGCGCCCCCCTGGGGATCACCATGCTGTCCAGCGACAGCACGGCGCCCTGTTTGGGAATAGCGAAGCCGATGGTGAAATCCTTGCCCGCCTGGCGCGCTTCCAGGCCGGCCTGGAAGAAATCATTGGAATAGCCATGGGCCAGCCAGATGTCGCCGGAGGCGAGCAGCCGGATGTAGCTGGTGTTGTTGAAGGCCGCCCAATATTTTTTCGCCTGCATGATGACGCGGGCGGCCTCGCGCCAGTGGGCCTCGTCGGGATCGTTCACCGAATAGCCCAGATACATGAGGGCCGCAGCCATCAGCTCCCTGGGATCGTCCAGCACCGTCACGCGGCCCTTCAGCTTGCGCAGATAGACGGGGTCGAAGATCGCCGCCCAACTGTCGGTCGGAATGCCCAACTGCCGCAGCTTCTGTTCGTTGTAGCCGATCAGGGTGATGGTGTAGGCGTAAGGTACCGAATAGACGTTGCCGGGATCGAAAAAGCGGTTCAGGTAGGCCGGATTGACGTTGCGCAGATTCGGCAGTTCGCGCTTGTTCAAAGGCAGCAAGGCGTGCTGCCTGATCAGCGATTCGACGGCATTGCCGGTCGGCACGAGCAGGTCGTAGCCCGTCGCGCCCGCGGCGATCTTGGCGAGCAACTCCTCGTTCGAACCATAGGTATCGTAAGACACCCGGCACTTGCATTCCGCCTGAAAGCGTTCCAGCGTCTGCGGCGCGATATAGTTGTTCCAGTTGTAGATGCGCAGCACGTCAGCCGCCATTCCCGGGACCGAAAGCAGCATGAGCCAGGCCAGCAGAAGAATTCTCACGGCGGCGCTCACGGCCGGCCGCTGGGCAACTGCGGCGCCAGCCTGGCGATGGCGAGCACCAGCATCATGGTCAACGCCATGAGGAGGGTCGAAACGGCATTGATCTCGGGCGTCACGGTCACCTTGATCATGGTGTAGATCCGCAGCGGCAGCGTCGTCGTGCCCACTCCCGCGGTGAAAAACGTGATGACGAAATCGTCGATGGACATGGTGAAGGCCAGCAGTGCGCCGGCCACGATCCCCGGCGCGATGAGCGGCAGGGTGACATAGCGGAAGCTGCCCCAGGCGGTCGCTCCCAGATCGCGGGCCGCCTCGACGAGGGATTCGTCCATGCCGCTCAGGCGCGCGCGCACCACCACCGCCACGTAGGAAATGCAAAACGCGATATGCGCCAGGATCACGGAAACCATGCCCAAGGTGACATTCAGCAGCACGAAAAAAACCAGCAGGCTCACGCCCCAGAGGATGTCCGGGACCGCCAGCGGCGTAAGCACCAAAACGGGCAGCAGGCGCAGGCGAAACTTATGCATGGCCATGCCCGCGAGCGTGCCGAGTACGGTCGCGACGGCGCTGGCCACCAGACCGATGACCAGCGAATTCCAGGCCGCCCGCAGCATTTCGGCATCCGCGAACAAGACCCGGTACCAATGCAGGGTAAAGCCCGTCCATTGCGCGCCCAGCCTGGATGAGTTGAAAGAATAGGCGACCATGACCACGAGGGGCAGATACAAGAACGCATACACCGCCGCCGCGGCGCACGCCACGCGCCACGACTTCCCGCTAGTACGCCGATCCATAAGTTTGCGTCCATGCCGAGACACGCTCCCAGGCCCCGAGTGCGCGAAGCGAACCGCAGCCATAGCCGTAGCTATGGCGAGGATGAGCGACAAAGCAATCGGCGATGTGGGGCGTGTCGAACATAGCGAAATTTATGGGTCGGCGTACTAGCAGCCTGTCGGACTTGAGCAATCGTAGCGAGCCGAGTGGGAGAGCGAGGACAGATGGGCCAATTTTTTAGTGTACCTATGC
>JAJZSR010000095.1 GCA_021849595.1 Pseudomonadota bacterium
ATCAGATCGAGCAAGAATTTTCCGCCAAGGGCGCGCCCTGCGAGTTCATCATCGGCGACGTCAAGGACGCCGCTCTCATGGAGGCGGTGATGGCAGCGCACCGCCCCGCGCTGGTGCTGCATGCCGCCGCCTACAAGCACGTGCCGCTCATGGAGAACGCCAACGCCTGGGCGGCGGTGAAGAACAACGTGTTGGGCACGCTGGTGACGGCACGCGCGGCGCGCGCTAACGGCGTGGAAAAGTTCGTCATGGTCTCGACCGACAAGGCGGTCAATCCCACTAATGTCATGGGGGCGAGCAAGCGTCTGGCGGAGCAGGTGTGCCAGGCCTTGCAGGACGGCACGACGCGCTTCGTCAGCGTGCGCTTCGGCAATGTGCTGGGTTCCTCGGGCAGCGTCATTCCCAAGTTCCGCGCCCAGATCGAGGCGGGCGGGCCTCTCACCGTGACCCATCCCGATATCACGCGCTATTTCATGTCCATTCCCGAGGCCTGTCAGTTGGTGCTGCAGGCCGGCCTCATGGGCGAAGGCGGCGAAATCTTCGTGCTGGACATGGGCGAGCCGGTCAGGATCGCCGACCTCGCACGCCAGATGATTGTGCTCTCGGGGCATACGGAGGAAGAAATCGCCATCCAATATACCGGCCTGCGTCCGGGCGAGAAGCTCTACGAAGAATTGCTGGCAGACGCCGAAGGCACACTGCCCACGCCCCATCCCAAGCTGCGCATCGCACGCGCCCGTCCGGTGGAAGGTGGGCTCTTGGACTGGCTCGCAGCCTGGCTGGCGGCGGCGGAGCCGCGCACGGAGACGGACGTGAAAGCCACCCTGCGCCGCTGGGTGCCGGAATACCATGCGCCGGACGCGGGCGCCGCCGGTTTGCGGGAAGATCGCTCTCAGGCATAATTGCCGCCTCGAACCGGGAGAGCGCGGGCCCGGTGTCCTGAGTTGGAAGTTAGCGGAATGTTGCGCGACGGGGGAGATGCCTCCGAAAAATGGCGATATCGTCGTCAGACGCGAAGTCGCGCACAGCGAGGTTGTGTACACCTCGCGCGCACGGCGACAAAGTATGACGGCGATACTCGGCATTTTTCCGCAGCGAATTTCCAACTCAGGACACCAACCCGCCGCCGAAGGCGCAAGCGCCCGCAATCGCTCAGGCAAAAGGACCGGTTCGATCCACACTCTGGAGAGCGCGGCGCCCTCACCCCGACCCTCTCCCGGAGGACGAGGGAGGCAACCGCCACCGAAGGGGCAAGGGGATAGATCACAGCATCCCCCCAATCTCTCAGGTACCAAGGACAGAGGGGCTCGGCACCAGCAGCCTGTCGGACTTGAGGCTGATCTACTGCGCCAGCGGGAAGAGCGGTCCATATCGGCCCATTTTTTCGTTGCATAGGTCCACTATGCGCCTCAAAAATGGGCCCATCTGTCCTCGCTCTCCCACTCGGCTCGCTACGATCGCTCAAGCCCGTCAGGCTGCAGCCGGCTTTTTTGTTTTGGAACCTGACATGCTCAAACAGACTCCGCTCAACGCCGCGCACCGCGAACTGGGCGCCAAAATGGTCGATTTCGGCGGCTGGGACATGCCGGTGAACTACGGCTCCCAGATCGAGGAACACCACGCCGTGCGCCAGGCCTGCGGCATTTTCGATGTCTCCCACATGCTGCCCGTGGACGTGAAGGGCGAGGGCGTGCGCGCCTTCCTCAAGCGCCTGGTGGCGAACAACGTGGACAAGCTTAAGACCCCTGGCAAGGCGCTTTATTCCTGCATGCTGAACGAGCAAGGCGGCGTCATCGACGACCTCATCATTTATTTCATGGACGAGCAGTGGTTTCGCATCGTCGTCAACGCCGGCACGGCCGACAAGGACTTGGCCTGGATGCAGCACTGCAACGCCGAGTGGGGCGCCAACCTCAGCCTCACCGCACGTCGCGACCTGGCCATGATCGCCATCCAGGGACCGCAGGCCGCGGCAGTGCTGCACGGTGCCATGCCCGGTTCCGAGCAGACGACCGAAGGCCTCAAGCCTTTCAACGCCGTAAACGTGGGCGAAATGTTCGTCGCCCGCACCGGCTACACGGGAGAAGACGGCTACGAAGTGATGGTGCCGGCCAAGTCCGCGTCCTTTTTCTGGAAGGCCTTGCTGGAAGCCGGCGCCAAGCCCGCCGGCCTGGGCGCGCGCGACACCCTGCGGCTGGAAGCGGGCATGAATCTGTACGGCCAGGACATGGACGAGAACGCGAGTCCCCTGGAATCCGGCCTGGCGTGGACGGTGGACCTCAAGAGCGAACGCGACTTCGTCGGCCGCAAGGCCCTGGAAACGAGCGAGATCACCCGCCAGTTGGTCGGCCTGGTGCTGCTGGACAAGGGCGTGCTGCGCGCCCACCAGAAAGTGCACACCAGGCACGGCGCGGGCGAAATCACCTCCGGCACCTTCTCACCCACCTTGCAGCAATCCATCGCCCTCGCGCGCATCCCCTTGGGCATCGCTCCGGGCGAGGAAGTCGAGGTCGAAGTGCGCGACAAAAAATTGCAAGCAAAAGTGGTGAAATATCCATTTGTGAGGAATGGAAAAGCGTTGATTTAATTTTTTATCGACCAATAGGCAGCCCAATGAAGCTGCCGACTGCTGACTGACCACTCCCCTGGAGCATTCATGAATATTCCCGCCGATCTGAAATACACCAAATCCCACGAATGGGTGCGCGTCGAACCTGACGGCAGCCTCACCGTGGGCATCACCCACCATGCCCAGGATTTGCTGGGGGACATGGTGTTTGTGGAAAACCCCGCCCCCGGCCGCACGGTGAGTGCCGGGGAGGAATGCGCCGTGGTGGAATCCGTCAAGGCCGCCTCCGATGTCTACGCGCCGGTCGCCGGGGAGATTCTTGCCGCCAACGCCGAGGTGGAAGGCAGCCCGGAAAAGATCAACCAGGATCCTTATGGCGCCTGGATGTTCAAAATGAAACCCGTCAACGCCGCCGAGGTGGCCGGCCTGCTGGATGCCGCCGGCTACAAGGCGCTGGTGGAGTCAGAGGCGCACTGACCATTATTGATCCGAAACTTATGAACCTGAAAAAACAGCCGTCGCCAATAAAACCGGATTGGCAGGAAAGCCGCGCCCGGTTTCGGATCAATAACAATTGAACCTCGGCGGGTTATTGCTGGGAAATTCAAGTTCTTGAATTTTTCAGCAATAACCGGCAGCTTCCAGTTGGCAGAAATGCCGATAACTGGCCACTGCTTACTGCCGACTTCCGACTGACCACTGCCGACCTCCCCCATGCCTTTCATTCCCCATTCCGAGCAGGACGTCGCCGATATGCTTGCCGCCATAGGCGCTGAGCGCATCGATGACTTGTTCGACGAAATTCCCGCCGAGCTGCGTGCCGGCAAGCTGGCCAAGGTACCGTCGGGCCTCTCCGAAATGGCGGTTTCCCGTCTGCTGACCGAGCGGGCGGAAGCCGACGGACGTTACCTCAACTTCCTCGGTGCCGGCGCCTACGAGCACCACATTCCCGCCGCCGTGTGGCAGATCACCACGCGCGGCGAATTCTATTCCGCCTACACGCCTTATCAGGCGGAGGCCAGCCAGGGCACGCTGCAGCTCATTTACGAATACCAGACCATGATGACCCGGCTCACCGGCCTGGATGTGTCGAACGCGTCGCTCTACGACGGCGGCTCGGGACTGGCCGAGGCCGTGCTCATGGCAGTGCGCACGCACAAATCGGGCGTGAGCCGCATCCTCATGCCCAGGACGGTGCATCCGCTCTATCGGGCGGCAACGCGCGCCATCGTGCACAACCAGAAAATCGATATCGTCGAACTGGACTATGACCCTGCGACCGGCCGCACCGTACTGCCCGCGGAACCGGGTGCGTTCGCCGCTCTGGTAATCCCGCAGCCGAATTTCTTCGGCGTGCTGGAAGACGTGGACGGCTTGACCACCTGGGCCCACCACCACGGCGGGCGCGCCATCGCCCTGGTCAATCCGACCTCGCTTGCCATTCTCAAGGCGCCGGGCCGCTGGGGCAGCACGGGCGCCGACATCGCGGTGGGCGACGGCCAGCCGTTAGGCGCGCCACTAGCCTCCGGTGGCCCCTATTTCGGCTTCATGTGCTGCAAGCAGGAATTCGTCCGGCAGATGCCCGGCCGCATCGTCGGACGCACCGTGGATGCTGAAGGCAAGCCCGGTTTCACCCTGACCTTGCAAGCCAGGGAGCAGCACATCCGCCGCTCCAAGGCCACCTCCAACATCTGCACCAACCAGGGCCTGGTGGTCACCGCCGCGACCCAGTACATGAGTCTGCTCGGCCCCGAAGGCCTGGCGCGCGTGGCGCGCGCCAGCCATGGCAACGCCGTGAAAATGGTGGAAAAGCTCACGGCCGCCGGCGCAAAGAGGGTCTTCAGCGGCGCTTTCTTCCACGAGGCGGTGCTGCAACTGCCCGCTGCAGTGGCCAAGGTGCTGCACGCCCTGCTGGGTCAGGGCATCGTCGGCGGCTACGACCTGTCGCGCGACTATCCGGAACTGGGCAGCGCGCTGCTGGTCTGCTCTACCGAGACCAAGACCGAAGAGGATCTGGACAAATACGCGCAACAGATGCAACGTATCTTGAGCAAGACGACGGAGCCGCCGCCCTGCGCGCGCAAGTGACAAAATCCTGTTTCGCCGGTACTTCGCTCCGCTGAGGAGCGAGTTCGACAACATTCTCTGAAGGAGAGCGACATGGCTGTGACTCTAGGCGGTAACCCCATCGACGTGGCCGGCGCGTTTCCTAAAAAAGGCGACGCCGCACCGGCATTTTCCCTCACCAACAAGGACCTGGCAGACGTGGGTCTGGACGCCTTCACCGGCAAGCGCAAGGTGCTCAACATCGTCCCCTCGCTGGACACCGGCGTATGCGCCGAATCGACCCGCAAGTTCAATGCGCGCGGCGGCGAAGCCGCCAACACCGTAGTGCTGGTGATCTCCGCCGACCTGCCTTTCGCCGCCAGCCGCTTCTGCGCGGCCGAAGGGCTCGACAACGTGGTGACGCTGTCCACCTTCCGCCATCCCGAATTCAAGAAGGCCTATGGCGTGGACATCACCTCCGGGCCGCTGGCCGGCGTCACGGCACGCGCCGTGGTGGTTGTGGACGAGAACAACAAGGTACTGCATGCCGAACTTGTGCCCGAAATCAAGCAGGAACCCAATTACGACGCCGCCCTGGCGGCCTTGAAATAAACCCACCGCCTCTGGCCTGCGGTGCCCCGTTTCGGTGACCAGACCATGCCCAAACGTCGCGCTGCCAACCGCCGTCTGCCCATTTGCCCATCATGCTGATTTTTGAACAGGCCCATCCCGGCCGTCGCGCCCACGCCCAACTGCCCGACATCGACGGCGATATTGCCGACCTGCCGACCGATCTCCTGCGCGATTCACCGCCGGCGCTGCCGCAATGCTCCGAGATGGACGTGGTGCGCCACTACACCAGGCTGTCGCAGAAGAACTTCTCCATCGACACGCAGTTCTATCCGCTCGGCTCCTGCACCATGAAATACAACCCGCGCGCCTGCAACAGCCTGGCGATGCTGCCGCAGTTTTTGGCGCGCCACCCCCATGCGCCGGCGGAGACGGGCCAGGGCTTCCTGCAGTGCATGCACGAACTGCAGGAGATGCTCAAGGACGTGACCGGCATGGCGGGCGTGAGCCTGGCTCCCATGGCAGGCGCGCAGGGCGAGTTCGCCGGCGTGGCGATGATCCGCGCCTATCACGACGCACGCGGCGACTCTGCGCGGCGCGAGATCCTCGTGCCCGATGCCGCGCATGGTACCAACCCAGCCACCGCGGTCATGTGCGGATATACAGTGCGCGAAATTCCCACTGATGCGCAGGGTAACGTCGATCTGGAGGCGCTGCGTGCTGCCGTCGGGCCGCAGACGGCCGGGCTGATGCTCACCAATCCCTCCACGCTGGGCGTGTTCGAGAAAGCCATCCTGCAAATCCGCGACATCGTCCATGCGGCCGGCGGCCTGCTGTATTACGACGGCGCCAACCTCAACGCCATCCTGGGGCGCGTGAAGCCTGGCGACATGGGTTTCGACGTCATCCACATGAATCTGCACAAGACCTTCTCCACCCCGCACGGCGGCGGCGGCCCCGGCGCCGGCCCGGTGGGTGTGGCCGAGCGCCTGCTGCCTTTCATGCCGGTGCCGGTGGTGGTCAACGACAACGGCATTTATCGCCAGGCGACCGAAGCCGACCTGCCGCAGACCATCGGCCGCCTGAGCGCCAATGGCGGCAATGCCGGCGTGCTGCTGCGCGCCTATATATATGCCCGCATGCTGGGCGCCGAGGGCATGCACCGCGTGGCGGAGTTCGCCACCCTCAACGCCAACTATCTCATGGCGCGCCTCGCCGCCGCCGGCTTCGAGCTGGCCTACCCGACACGCCGCGCCAGCCATGAGTTCATCGTCAGCCTGAAAAAACTCAAGGACGAAACCGGCGTGACGGCCATGGATTTCGCCAAGCGGCTGCTGGATTACGGCTACCATGCGCCGACGACTTACTTTCCGCTGCTGGTGCCGGAGTGCTTGCTCATCGAACCCACGGAGACGGAATCCAAGGAGACGCTGGACGGCTTCGTCGAGGCCATGAGCAAGATCAGGCAGGAAGCCGAGAGCAACCCCGAACTGGTGAGGGGCGCGCCTTACACCCAGCCGGTCCGCAGGTTGGACGACGTGCGCGCGGCGCGCGAACTGGACCTGACCTGGAAGAAATGAACCGCCCCATGCAGGAGGAGTCGCCGTACAAGGGCAAGACCGGGCTCAAGCGCCTGTTCAACGCTTTCTTCTATTCCCTCGACGGGTTTCGCGCCGCCTTCAAGCATGAAGACGCCTTCCGCCAGGAAGCGCTGCTTGCCCTGGTGGCCGTCCCCTTGGCGCTGTGGCTGGGCAAAACCGGCGTGGAGCGCGCGCTCATGATCGCCAGCGTGCTGCTGGTGCTCATCGTGGAACTGCTCAACTCGGCCATCGAGGCAGCGGTGGACCGCATTTCCCTGGAGCACCACCATCTCATCAAGCGCGCCAAGGACATGGGCAGCGCGGCCGTGCTGGTGAGCCTGATCAACGCCGCAGTGGTATGGGGGGTAGTGCTGCTGGCCTAAAGATTGCATCGGTCGGGGCCGAAATAGAGCAATAACAACGATTACCGCCGATGCCTTGCTGCGCCTTGCCCTCTCCTTCCTGCTGGTCATCCTCGCCGCCCCTGCCCAGGCCCTGGGCTTGGGCGCCGCGCATTTGCAGTCCTGGTTCGGCCAGCCGCTGAAAATCACCGTTCCCTTGGTGCTGGAAGGCGGCACTCCGCCCGACATCGGTTGCTTTTCCATTAGCGACACCTCGGGCTCGGGCATGGGCCCGCCCGAGGACACGGCGCTGCATCTCGATGCCGCCGGCAACGCGCTCATCATCACGAGCCGCAGTCCGGTGCAAAACCTCGTCCTGGAGTTCGCCATCGCCGCAGACTGCCGCGCCAGCCATGTGACCCGGCGCTACAGCCTGCTGCTGGACCCCCCATCAGCCATCACGCCAGCCGTTGCCGAAACCGTGCCCGCCGAGTCCGCGCCTGTCGCCGCCCGCACGCGCCAGGCCGCGGCCGAGACGCGAACCGCCCGCACCGAGGCGCCCGCCCGGGCGGCGCATCATGCGCGGCGCCCTGCCAAACTCCCACACCCGGCGGCGCGCCGCCACGCGCGGGTGGCGCAACCGGCGCATCCCCCGCGCCCCGTCCGCCAAGCGCGCCAGGAGGGGCCGCAGCTACGGCTGTCCGGCGGCAGCGGAATGCCTTTGGGCGGCAGCAATCTCGCCCTGCAGATGGACACCACCCTGTTGCCGAACCTGGCGCCATCCTCGCCGGCAGCCACGCCGGCCAGCATGGAAGCCCAAGCGGCAGCCTTGCGCCAGACCCTCAACGGCCTACAGAAGGAACTCGACCAACTGCGCAGGCGCAACGCCGAACTGCAGGCGCGCCTGGCGGCGCCGCCGCCCCCGCCCGCACCGCACCGCAGCTTCGGTTACGGCTGGGGCGTCACCGCCCTCTCCCTCCTGCTGGCCGCGGCGGCTCTGGCCTGGGCGCTGCATCGGCATCGACGCATGCGGCCGCAGGCGGATGTGCCGGCCGTTGATGAGCCCCGCGGCCCCGCCCTGAAAATCGCCCTGCCCGCCGAGGCGGAGGGCGCGTGGTGCGAACTGCCCACGGTGCCACCCCCCAACGAGGCCGCGACACCTGAACATGCCGCGGCCTCGCCCAACCGCCCCCCGCCGGCCAAGCGCCCGGAGAGCCACAACGCCGAAGCCTATCCCTTTCACGGCCGGCGCACACGCGACACCGGTACCGAAGTAAACGAGTCCGCTGTGGACAAGGCCGAGGTGTTCCTGGCCTTCGGCCATGCCGACCTCGCCATCCACTTGCTGGAAGAGCATCTGGCGGAAAACCCCACCGAATCCCCCGTCCCCTGGCTGCTGTTGCTGGAATTGCTGGAGCGCGAAGGGCTGAAAAAGGAATACCAGGAAGCGCGCCTGTCTTGCAAGGTACACTTCAATCTGCAGGTGGCCGATCTGGATGAGAGCACCGGCAGCCACAGCCTGGAGGATTTCCCGCACATTCTCGCCGAGGTGGAGCGGCGCTGGAACACCGCCGACGTCGGGCCCTACCTCGACAGCTTGCTGCGCGACGACCGCGGCGGCACGCGCCGCGGCTTCGACCCGGGCACTTTCCGCGATATTTTGTTCCTGCGCCAGTTAGTCGAGGACCACTGAGTTTCATAAAAGCGCAGCCATAGCGTCACGGTTCTGTTGCATGAGGCATCCACACTCATGCCATGGACAGTCTATCCCTGCAGCACCTGCCCGGCCGCCGCCCGCATTTGCGCGTCGCAGTGGTAACGGAAACCTACCCGCCCGAAATCAATGGCGTGGCCATGACCCTCGGGCGCATGGTCACGGCTCTGCAGGCACGCGACCACGACATCCAGCTCATCCGCCCGCGCCAGGGCCCCGAAGATGCGCCCTCCGACATACCCGGACTGTCCCACCACTTGCAGCGCGGCATCCCCATTCCACGCTACGAGGGGCTGAAAATGGGCCTGCCCGCCAAGGCCGCGCTGTGCCGCCTGTGGACGTTCGACCGCCCCGACATCGTTCATGTCGCTACCGAAGGGCCGCTGGGCTGGTCAGCCCTGGCCGCAGCCGGCAAGCTCAAGATTCCGCTCGCCACCGATTTCCACACCAATTTTCACAGCTACAGCCGCCATTACGGGCTGGGTTTCCTGCGCCGCAGCATCCTGGCTTATCTTCGCAAGTTCCACAACAAGGCCCGCCTGACCTTCGTGCCCACCGAAGGCATCCGCCGCGAACTGGAAAGC
>JAJZSR010000096.1 GCA_021849595.1 Pseudomonadota bacterium
TCATGGGCTTGTACTTGGCGATGACCCGTTCCGCGCCTTCCTTGATCTTGTCGTCGAAGTGGCTGGCGATCTCGCGCAGCGAAGCCTCGATCTTGCTGGGTCCGAAGAAGTTGTACTCCACCCATGGTATGCCGTACTTCTCTTCCATGTGGCGCGAGATGTAGTTCATGGAGCGGTAGCAGTGCAGCACATTGAGCTTGGCCTTGGGCGTGTTCTCCAGTTCCGCCAGCGAGCCATCGCCGGACCACTGGGCGATGACGCGCAGGCCCATCTCTTCCAGGATGATGCGCGAGGCCCAGGCGTCGCCGCCGATGTTGTAGTCACCGATGATGGCCACGTCGTAGGGCGTGCTCTGGAACTCGGTCTTCTGCGTGGCGTCCTTGTCGAATACCCAGTCGCGGATGGAGTCGTTGGCGATGTGGTGGCCCAGCGACTGCGACACGCCGCGGAAGCCCTCGCAGCGCACCGGCACGATGGTCTTGCCGCCGTACTCCTTGGACTTCTTCTTCGACACCGCCTCGATGTCGTCCCCAATGAGTCCGATGGGGCACTCGGACTGCACGCTGATGCCCTTGTTGAGGGGAAACAGATCCTGGATCTCGTCGATGATCTTCTCCAGTTTCTTGTCGCCGCCGAAGACGATGTCCTTTTCCTGGAAGTCCGAGGTGAACTGCATGGTGACGAAGGTATCCACGCCGGTGGTGCCGATGTAGTAGTTGCGCCGCGCCGCCCAGGAATACTGGCCGCAGCCCACCGGGCCGTGGGAGATGTGGATCATGTCCTTGATCGGGCCCCACACCACGCCCTTGGAACCGGCGTAGGCGCAGCCGCGTATGGTCATCACGCCGGGAATGGACTTGATGTTGGACTTCACGCCGCAATCGGGCTTGCCTTCCTCGAAGGTGCCCAGGTGCTTGGCCCGCCGCTTGGCGGTTTTTTCCGGATAGACCGACAACACCTCCTGGATCATCTCCTTGTTGCGGGCCTTGATGTCTTCTGCCGTCAGACTCATTGCTGCACTCCTCTATGTTGAAAAACCGATCGAGAACTCGCTATTTGGAACCCTCTGTAAACGGCGTTTCGCTCTCCCGCCGTTTACGGACGGCTCCCGGTCCCGCAGCGGCGGGACCGGATTCCGTTAGGCAGCGGCCGCAGCCAATTCGGCGGCGGTCTTGCCGACGATGGACTCGTCCACCTGCTTCATGACGCCGTGCTGCATGAGCAGATCCTCCAGCTCATCCATGGTGATGGGGGTGGGGATGATGCCCTGGCCGGCATTCGCGTGGATCTTGCTGGCCAGCGTGCGGTACTCCTCGGCCTGCTTGGAATCCGGCGCGTATTCCATCACCGTCATGCGGCGCAGCTCGGCGTGCTGCACGACGTTGTCGCGCGGCACGAAATGGATCAGCTTGGTACCGAGCTTGCCGGCCAGTGCTTCGGCCAGCTCCAGTTCCTTGTCGGTCTGGCGCTCGTTGCACACCAGCCCACCGAGGCGCACGCCGCCGGAGTTGGCGTACTTGAGAATGCCTTTGGAGATGTTGTTGGCCGCATACATGGCCATCATCTCGCCGGACATGACGATGTAGATTTCCTGCGCCTTGTTCTCGCGGATGGGCATGGCGAAACCGCCGCACACCACGTCGCCCAGCACGTCGTAGGAGACGTAGTCGATGCCCTCGTAGGCGCCCTCTTCTTCCAGGAAGTTGATGGAGGTGATCACGCCGCGGCCGGCGCAGCCGACCCCCGGCTCGGGACCGCCGGACTCGACGCAGCGGATGTCCTTGTAGCCCATCTTCATCACATCATCGAGTTCGAGATCTTCCACGCTGCCGGCTTCGGCGGCCAGGGACAGGATGGTGTCCTGGGCCTTGGCGTGCAGGATCAGGCGGGTGGAGTCGGCCTTTGGGTCGCAGCCGACGATGAGGATCTTCTGGCCCAGGTCGGCCAGGGCTGCCAGGGTATTCTGGGAGGTGGTGGACTTGCCGATGCCGCCTTTCCCGTAAAACGCGATTTGACGCAATCCAGACATTTAAACTCTCCTTGGTTCAGTTCAGTTCAGATGAAAACCTGCTTCGGGCCCGAGTGATTCGCCGGTTCACTTTCTTCAGTCGCCTTCTTTTGCGGGCTTTCGCTGTTACAGCGAAACCCGGCAAGAAACATCCGGTGCGTTGGGACTTGAGCAACCGCCGTGCCATGTCTCGCGGCCACTTATAAGTGTTTGTTTTATAGTTGTTTTCATTTTTTCTCCTGGTTGCGATGGGCTTGTTGCAAACCATACAAAGGGCCTTTGCGCTGTAGGGAACAGTACAAGCCGTTCCGCCTCCCTACCCCTCCAACTCGGCGACAGAGCCTTGAAATGCAAAGGCTTCGCCACCGGTTCCAACGGCTGCGCTTATGGGAACGCTATTTGCTCTCTTCAGATGCATCGGATATTCGGGAGCCCATCATGCAGATCGGAGTTGAAGCCGCCCGTGCGGTGGACAACAAGCGCGTCTTCGTCGTCGATACGGATGAAATCAGCCGCATGGCGGCGGTTTTCATGCTCCACGACGAGAACGAAACCCATGAGCTTCCCAGCCTCAAGGCGGCCTTCGACAAGGCGGCCGAATGGAAGCCTGATCTCCTGGTGTTGGGGGAAGCCCTCGTCAATGAAGAAGGCAAGGACGTCTTTGCCCGCTGCGCGCAGGCCATCCCCGGCGTGAAGACCCTGCTGCTGGCCGGAGAGGGCAAGGAGGAATTTGCCCAGGCCTGCCGTCAGTCGGGTGCTGACGGCGTGGTGTACAAGCCGCTCACCGTGGAAAGGCTGCGCGACCGCGTCGACGCTTTGCTGGGCCGTAAGCGCCGTCCCATCGCCATCCAGGCGGCGTGAGCCGGACCCCGGAGTGCAGGGCACCAATCTGGTCGGCCTGCCGCCGGCCGTGGTGGGCGGCGAGGCCTACAACGAAGACCCGCAAGCGCTTGTCATCCGCGGTGTGCGGGAAATGCACAGCGCGTTCTTTCAGCACCTGGACGCAACAGACGACGCCGCGAAGGCGGCCCAGCGCTTCCAGCGCTACATGGACGAGTGCTTTGGACTCGATATGCCCAACGCCGACGAACGGGGCCGGCGCCGGTTCCGCTCCGATTACCTGTGCCTGCTCAAAGGCTGGGCCTTCGATGCCAACTCGGTGGAAGGCGCCGTGCTCAAGGGCTGGGTGGAAAACCGCTTTGGCCTCGCTCCCAGCTATCACAAGACCACGCTCGGGCGTTTCGGCTCCCCGGCGTGGATGAGTTACGTCGAGGATAAATTGAGCTGTCGCTACGATATCGCCGGCCTGCATCAGCAACTGGACCTGCTCTATGAGTTCTGCCAGTACGTGCTGGCCCGCTGGATCGGTCGTGGCCAGCGGCACGTGACGCTGTACCGCGGCATGAACCCCTGCGGCGATGCCAGCCTACCGCCAGGCGCCCATGCCGGTTTCCATCACTTGCGCCTCAACAACCTGGTTTCCTTCAGCGCCTCGCGGGAAATCGCGGGTGAGTTCGGCGATTACATCCTCACTGCCAGGGTACCCATGCCCAAGATCATTTTCTTCAACGAACTGCTCAACCACCACATGCTCAAAAGCGAAGGCGAATACCTGGCCATCGGCGGTGCCTACCAAGTCGAGGTCAGCTACCTGTGAACCGCGCCGAGCTGCTGGATCGCGCTCTGGGCGCCTACCTCGGCCTCGCGCTGGGCGATGCTCTGGGCGCCACGGTCGAGTTCATGACGCCGCTGGAAATCCAGGCGAAGCACGGCCTGCACCGCACGCTGATCGGCGGCGGCTGGCTCAAATTGCGGGCCGGAGAGGTCACCGACGATACGACCCTGTCGCTGGCCTTGGGTCGGGCCATCGTCTCGCAACAGGGCTGGAGCCTGCCGGCGGTGGCGGAGAGCTTCGCGCTATGGCTCAAAAGTAAACCCGTGGACTGCGGCAACACCTGTCGACGCGGCATCCAGCGTTACATCACCTCGGGCAGCCTGTGCAGCCCGGTGAGCGAAGACGCCGGCAATGGCGCCGCCATGCGCAACCTGCCGGTGGCCCTGGCGACCTTGGGCGATGCCGAGGCCTTTGAGCGCCGGACGTTGGAGCAATGCCACCTTACCCACAACAACCCGCTCTCCGATGCCGCCGCCTTGAGCCTGGGCAGCATGGTCCAGGCGCTGCTGCTGGGCAAGGGCCTCAAGGCCTGCCGGGAAGAGGCCAACCGGCTGATCGGGCGCCACCCCGAGTTTCGCTTTGCGCCCTATGCGGGGCGCGCCTCGGGTTATATCGTGGATACGGTGCAAACGGTGCTGCATTATTTTTTTCATACCGACAGCATCGAGCACTGCGTGGTGCAGACCGTCAACCAGGGGGAGGATGCAGACACCACCGGGGCACTCGCCGGCATGCTGTCCGGGGCCGCCTACGGAGCCGCCAGCCTGCCCGCTCACTGGCTCAAAAGACTCGATCCCGCGGTGCGTCGGGACATCAGCGCGCAGGTGGATGCGCTGCTGCGCCTATCTCCCCACTACCGTTCGATGGAGGAACAAATGGAGGAGCAAATGACACGGATCGTCTTCTACGAAAAACCCGGCTGCGCCAACAATGCCCGGCAAAAAGAGCAGCTCCTGGCGGCAGGCCATGAGCTGTTCGAAAAAAACATCCTAACGGAGCCCTGGACGGCCTCGCGCCTCAGGCAATTCTTCGGCGCCAGGCCGGTGGCGGAGTGGTTCAACCGCGCATCGCCCCGCGTGAAGGGCGGCGAAATCATCCCCGAAACCATGACCGAAACCGAGGCGCTGCAGGCGATGGTGACCGACCCCTTGCTGATCCGCCGCCCGTTGCTGGAGGCCGGGGAAATCCGCTTGGCCGGTTTCGATGCGCCGCAAGTGGCCCGCTGGCTGGGCGACCGCGCCCCGACGGCAGTCGATGAAGCTACGCAACCCTGCCACCGGCAGACTCCTTGCCCTTCCCCGCCTGCCGAACCATGAGCACGCCCGCGCAAACCGTGCTGGCCTACCACCAGCGCACCAAGCATCGCCTGGAGCGCTATGCCGCAGGACCGGAAACCCTGGACTGGAGCCTGCAGCCCGACCCCTTTCGCAGCTTCGCCGGTGCGCCGCGACTGCCATTGCCGTTCACGGCCGAGGAACTCGCCACCCCTTATTCCCGGCTGGGGACGCCGGCGGCCGTGGCCCCGCACCCCCCGGGCATCAGGGCCATCGGCGCCCTGCTGGAACTGTCGCTGGGACTTTCCGCCTGGAAGGAATACGGCCCGGACCGCTGGGCGCTGCGCTGCAATCCTTCCAGCGGCAACTTGC
The DNA here is from genome assembly GCA_021849595.1 of Pseudomonadota bacterium. Classification (GTDB taxonomy): domain Bacteria; phylum Pseudomonadota; class Gammaproteobacteria; order Burkholderiales; family Thiobacillaceae; genus JAJXXS01. Next base: position 5,330 of record JAJZSR010000096.1, read on the forward strand.
ATCCCACCGAGGCCTATGTTCTGTCGCGCGGCACCCCCGGCCTGGCGGACGGCGTCTACCACTATCTCAGCCGCGAACATTGCCTGGAGCAGCGCCTGGCGCTGCCACCCGCCGCGCAGCCTGCCGGGCTGTATCTCGCCTTGAGTTCGGTGCACTGGCGCGAAGCCTGGAAATACGGCGAACGCGCCTTTCGCTACTGCCAACTGGATACCGGCCACGCGCTGGGCGCACTTCGCTACGCCGCAGCCGCGCTCGGCTGGAGCGTTTCCCTGGTAACTTCCCAGGATCCGGCGACGCTCACCGGCTGGCTGGGTCTGGACAGAGCCGAGGACTATGCCGCGGTGGAAGGCGAGGAGCCTGAACTGCTGCTTGCCGTCCAACCTGTGCCGGCCGGCGACCCGCCTGCATGGGCGGTCGACCCTGCGCCCGCCGCCCGCTGGACCGGGCGGCCCAACCGGCTGGACCCGCACGCCATGTACCGCTGGCCGGTGATCGACGAAGTCGCCGCAGCCGGCCGACAACCCGCGTCTCCGCCCGATGCGCAGCCGCTGCCGGCCTATCCCCATCGAGAGGAAACCTGTACCGAGGCTGCGGCCGACATCATCCGCAAACGCCGCAGCGCCCAGGCTTTCGATCCGCGCGGCAGCATCGAGTGCGAAGCCTTCTTCCGCCTGCTCGACGCGCTGCTCCCGCGCGGAGCTGTTCCCTGGGATGTCTGGGCGTATGCCCCGAGGCTGCACCCGGTCTTCTTCGTCCACCGCGTGGCGGGGCTGGAGCCCGGCCTCTACGCCCTGCCCCGCAGCCCGCGCGGAAAGCATGAGCTGCGCGCCGCCCTGCATTCCGATTTCCTTTGGCAAAAAGTCGATGCCGCGCCGTCCCATATACCTCTTTACCTGCTGCAAGCCGGGGACGGGCGCAAGGCGGCGCGCACGCTATGCTGCCACCAAGCCATTGCCGCCGACAGTTGCTTCGCCCTTGGCATGCTGGCTGAATTCGGCCCGCTGGTGCGGGACCACGCCTGGCGCTACCGGCAGTTGCACTGGGAGGCCGGACTGCTGGGCCACGTCCTCTATCTGCAAGCGGAGGCCGCGGGCCTGCGCGGCACCGGCATCGGTTGCTATTTCGACGACGCCTTTCACGAACTGCTGGGCGTAAGCGACGACCGCCTGCAGTCCTTATACCACTTCACCGTCGGCGTCCCGCTGGCCGACAGCCGCATCACCACTCTGCCGCCCTATCCCGAGCGGGACAGCAAGCACAACGGAGCCGCACATGACACCTGACCCGGTTTTCCACCACATCGACAAGCAGAGCGCTTTGGCGCTGCTACAAGAACAGGACGTGCTGCTGTTCGACGTGCGCGCAGCGGCCGATTATCGACAAGGGCACCTCGCCGGGGCCGTGCATCTGAGCATGGACAACGCGGCGCCTTATCTGGTGCGCACCCATAAGGACCGCCCCATCCTCATCTACTGCTACCGGGGCAATTCCAGCCAGGTCTACGCCCAGATGTTTGCCGATTTCGGCTTTCGCAAGGTCTATAGCCTGGACGAAGGCTACAACGGCTGGATTGCTGCCGAACAAACCCAGCCAACTGCGGCGGACGCCGGACTCGCCGCCTGGCTCGCCAGCCAAGGTTACGACCCGGACATCAACGCCGCAGGGCCGCATGGCATGACGCCGCTGATGCGCGCCTGCCGCCTGGGGGACGCCATCATCGTGCGCGCCTTGCTCGCTGCCGGCGCCGGGCTGCACACCAGGAACATCGATGGCAACCAAGCCCTCTGGCTGGCCTGTGTGGGCGAAAACCTGGAAGTGCTGGACCTGCTGATCCGTGCCGGCGCCGATCTGAACCACCAGAATGACACGGGCGCCACCTGCCTCATGTACGCCGCCTCGGCGGGCAAATTCGACGTGCTCAAATATCTGCTTGCCGCCGGCGCCGATCCCGGCCTGAGCAATCAGGACGAATTCACCGCGCTCGATATGGTTGCCACCGAGCCCTGCCTCCGCTTGCTGCGGCCCAAAGGCAAATCGCCTGTTGATCATCGTGCCGGAAGGCTTGCGGCGCAGGAAAGAGACGGCGCATGACCGGCGAAAAATCTATTTCATAACACTCCGGGGCATACTGATGAAATATCCGGGTTTCATGACGGCCGGACCACTTCGTTGACCACTTGAGCCGCAGCGCGCGTGATCGCCCTGGGTACATAGGCAAGAGGCGAGCGCCAGCCGCCCAGCGACCGCCACAGCCATGCCGCACGCAAGCCGTAAAGCCACGCCAGGGCACGGTCGCCCTCCACGCCTTCACTTTCCCCCAATGCCTGCGCCAAGCGGTTCATGGCATGCGCCAGCGCCGGCCGACGCTGCTCGAAACTCAGCGCGCCGATGCGCTGCAGATCGCGACTGAACCCCGACTCCAGCCCCGGGTCCCGCCGCAGGCGCCGCGCTAGGCGGATAAAGCGATTCATTTCGTACAACACCGGCTCGTCGCACGGCTCGGCGAAGGGCTTGGCCGCCAGGCGCAGGAATCTGCGCAACCCCCAGGCGACACTGCCGGCACCATTCAGCGCATGCTCGGCGCCGCGCGGATTCAGGTTCAGCACGGCGCGCACGGTCGCATCCACTCGCGCCGTGGGAATGCGGCCGTGCGCCGCGTAGCAGGCGGCTTGCGTCATCGCTCCGGCGGCCATGGCCATGGCGCGCGCCCGCTCGGGATCGAGCTCGCCCTGCAGGGCAAGGGTGAGCAGCAGCGCGATGAAAAAAGATGCGAACAGGAAAAATAGTTGTGCCGAAGGCGAAACGGAGGCAAGCATGGCCGGCTTCACAAGCGTAACAATTTCAATGTAGACAAGCCGCTCGACGCAAGGTGCGCGCGCAGGATTTTTTTCTGACGGAAGGAATTTCTGCGTAGGTCCCAGCCCGATTTTCGCGCCCATGCACCACGGTCTGCCTCATGTCGGTGCGCAGGGTTGTGAAATTAATGGGTTTTTAACCATTTTTCCCATTTTTTTCATGAAGTTATGCTTATTTTTCAAGGCACGCGGTTTGCTTGCCGGGAGCGCAGGGAGCAATAAGCCCTACTCGTGCCTGCGCCTATTTCTTAATCATGGCAGCGGGGTTATGCGTACTTGAATGAAAGGAGCGGCGATGGCGGCAACGGCTTGGCTTTCTCATGGCGACACTTCCTGGCAACTGATCGCGGCGACCATCGTCGGGATGCAGAGCGTGCCGGGCCTGGCGATTCTGTACGGCGGGATCGTCAAAAAGAAATGGGCCGTCAACTCGGCCTTCATGGTCTTTTACGCCTTCGCCGCCGTACTGGTCGCTTGGCTGCTGTGGGGCTACAACATGGGTTTCGGCCCGGAATGGCAACCCTTCGTCGGCATGCCCGGCCCCATCGCAAGCATGGCCGATGAGTTGAAGCAGGCGGCCATTCCGGCAGCCAATGCGACGGCCGCCTTCCCCATGTCGGCCATGGTGTATTTCCAGTTCGTCTTCGCCGCCATCACCCTGATCCTGATCGCCGGCTCGGTGGTGGCGCGCATGAGCTTTCTCGCCTGGATGATTTTCGTGCCGGCCTGGCTGACCTTTTCCTATGTCATCGGCGCCTTCAGCCTGTGGGGCGGCGGCTGGCTCGCGCAAAAAGGGGTGCTCGATTACTCGGGCGGCTACGTCATCCACCTGGCGGCAGGCATCTCCGGCTTCGTCGCCGCGTGGGTGGTCGGACCGCGCCATGCCCGCGACCGCGAAAACTTCATGCCCAACAACATCCTGCTCATGCTCGCCGGCGCCGGGCTGCTGTGGCTGGGCTGGAACGGCTTCAACGGCGGCGACCCCTATTCCGCCAATGCCG
>JAJZSR010000097.1 GCA_021849595.1 Pseudomonadota bacterium
CACCAGGCAAGGGATCGCGGCAAGGGCACAAAAAAGCGGCCCGCAGGCCGCTCGATGGGGGAGGCGCTCTCAGCTTGCGCCGCCCAGATCCCAACCCAGGCTCACGCCCAGGTAGTTCTGGTCCATTTTGATACCAACGCATCCAACGATTTCAAGACCGCAAGATGTTTGCTCCTTACTCGGGGCGCGCATATAAAATCCAGAAATCTCCAACGGTGAGTTGGGGGATTTGTAAGTAAAGCCAGCGGAGTAGTGGCGCTCTACCGTAGCTGGGGCAAGGGTATTGAAGGCAAGTTGGTCGTTGGGAATTGGGCTGTGACCATAGTTGTAGCCGGCTTTGAGTGTCCATTGTTGGTTGAGTTGGTATGCCAAGCCAAATTTATAAACCGTCTGATTTTTCCAACCAAAGCCCATACCCTGGCTACCCCCAAGGCAATAGGGGTTATTCCCGCTAGCGCAGCCATAACCAGTGGAATTTGCGTAGGCAATAGAGGGAACACCATTAAAAGTAAAATTGCCGGCTGGATAAAGACCGGGCCCCGGATTGCCGACCGCGGGGACATCCGCATACATGATACGGGTAATATCGAAAGCCAACGTCCACTGTTTATTGGGGTGCAAGGCCAATCCAATACCATAGTTGGCGGGAATGTCGAAGCTGCCGCCATTTGCGAACAAACCCTTGTAGCCGCCTAATTTAGACATGTATATTTTTGTGGAATAGGTTGCACCTAGGTCGACCTTGTTGTCGACGAAATGGCCGATCCAGCCGATTCGGGCACCCCACCCGTAACTTAGTTGTGCGCCCTGGTTGGTCATATGGTTGGGGTCGCTGCTTATGCCAAAGTTACCGAATGCCTGCAGTCCACGCGCACGAAATCGCTGAATGGCTGGTATAAGGGAAAAGCCTACCGATTGATTTTCCACTGGCTTAAATGAAACGCTTAGTGGGATGAGCAACTGCATTAGGTCAACGCCTATTGTGCCCTGTGCCGGGACCGGCGGATTATTGCCCGTGCCAGTAGTATAAAAATTGTATCGATATGTCGTATTCATGCCTCCGTTGGCGAGGAAAGCAAGTCCAACACTCAGGCGGTCTGTTAACGGCATGCTAAAACCGAGATTGGGAAATTCGAACAGCGAATCATCGCTTTTTTCGTACCCTCCTCCTGGGGTCGAAAAGAAGGACCAAGGTACATTTGGTTGATCGGTGTGGACTCTTGCGTATCGATTGGGGTTAAACAGGATCAAGTCCAAATCCCCGCGCATTCCAACCCAAGACAGGTTGGCGGGGTTGGCGCCGGCCGAGAGGGAATCCGTGCCAGAGGCGATGCCGGTGCCGCCCATGCTCATGGACTGCACGCCGAAACCGGGCAAGAAATAACCGTTGGTGGCATGGGCCGAGAGGCTCACGCAGGCGAGGGCGGCAGCGGCCGCAATGGGGCTGAGTTTCAACTTCAAAGACATGGCTCCTCCAGAGGTTTTTGTATGTGAATCGGCCGGCAGGGCGTGGGTTGGCTCGTTGTTGGAACCCTCGCCGACGATAAACAGAATCTATCCGGTGCTTTTATACCGGTCAATACAAAAGTTCTATTAACTTTATGCAAAACAATGCCTGTTGCCGGCTTGAGACAAACATCCCTCGTCGCTATGCAGGAAAAAAAACCGGCGCGCCGCGCCGGTTCTCCAAACAAGAAAAGCGAGTTGTTAGACCTTGCGGCGACGCATAACAGCAGCGCCCACCAAACCGAGACCCACTACCATCATGCCGTAAGTGGATGCCTCGGGTACGGGGGCGGCCATAGCAGTACCCGTGACGGTCCAGTAGCCGGTTACGCCGTTGTAAATCCCCCCTTGAATCAAAGAGGACCAGGAGGCGGTAAAAGCACCAGTACCGGGGTTCCAGGTTCCGGTGGCGGCGGAAGAGCCTTGGTTAAAGTTTTGGGTTTGATAATTCGCAGTCCACGCCAACAAATTGAGGCTGATGCTATTAGTTGCCGAGTCGATCGTGCCGCTAGGCACCGGGCCACCGCTAACTGCGGTACCACCAAACGGGGTGGTGGTGCCATCCCCAGTGTAAACACTTACGGGGCTGCCATTAAACAGGAAGAGGTTAGATTGGCTGCCATATCCGCTTACGATGTTGCCACCTGGAAGCCCTAGCGTAACCGCTCCAAAATTAGAGCCATAGGAAGGGCTAAAGCCAAATGCGCCACTAGAAATGGTGAGGTCGCTAATGGCAACCGGCGCAGCAAACGCACCAGTGGAAACAGCCGCCAAAGCCAAAGCCAGAAGGGTAGGTTTGAATTGCATGTTGATAAGTCTCCTTAAGGATTACTACTCACTCCGAGGGTGTTCCGGAGATCCGGAAGGTGACGGCCGTTCATTAACTCTTATCGCCGCCGCGCAACTATCAGCAAGGCCTGTGCCAATGCTATTAAATCAAATGGTTGCGGCAATTTTGGGAAAATCGCCCTGAATCGGTGCGGGTAAAAGTGTAAGAAATCCCGACAGGGGGAAAATCTAATTTTCATAATATAAGCAAACACTTAGATTATTTAAAATCAGCGCCCTCGGGGTTTTTGGCTATCCGGGTTACTCTGAAATTAATCCGGTTGTACTAGTAAGTAAGTAAAAATTAAGTATTTAGGTGTAAAAAACCTCGACACCGCGGGGCCGGAGCGGGCTGAAGGCGCCCAAACACGGCGCGCTGCTTTTGGGAAACACCGAATAAATAGCCGCGTGGGCGAATCGCGGCGTCACGTGCTCGTTCGCGCTTCGCCACTTTGGTGAGCTCATCGCACCCTGCTGTCCCTCTCGTCAATCAGCCGTGGATAGGACGCTGCGCAAGCAGGATTCGGTACCGTCGAAAACAAGGTCGGGGATTCAGAAAAAGAGGCGTTTGTCCGCTAATGGAAAAATAAGCAAAAACCCAACAAAAACATTGCGGAGCGTGTAATGCAATTTCTTGCCACGGAAAGGGGCGACTTGGCGGCCTTGGACGGGCTGCTGGCGCAGGCGGCCGCGGCGCCGGCGCAATCGGTGTTGGTGCTGGGTGCGGCGGGCAACGCCTGGGACGAGGCGGCGCTGGCCGAGCGGCTGGGGCGGCATCCCCAGGCGGTGTGCGGGGCGTTGTTCCCCGAGTTGATCGTGCATGGGCGGCGCGCGGCGCGCGGCGCGCTGGTGCTGCCGCTGGAAGGCGAAAGCCGCGTGGCGTTCCTGCCCCTGGGCAATCCCGCGGAAGCCACGCTGCGCTTGGCGGGCCTGGACAGCGAGGCGGCGCGCCTGGCGCTCTTGTTCGTGCCCGGCGCGGCGGAGGGCATCGCTGCGCTGGTGGAGGCGGTGTTCAATCATCTGGGGCCGCAGGTGGCCTATCTGGGGGCGGGAGCCGGCGGTGTTGCGGCCGGCGCGCCGGCGTTGTTCGGCAACGCTGGCTATGTCGAAGGCCACGCGCTGATCTGCCTTTCCAGCCTGACGGCAAGCGTGGGCGTGGCGCACGGCTGGCAACCGGTGTCGCCGCCCTTGCGGGTGACGCGCGCGCAGGGGCGCCGCATCCTCGGCCTGGACTGGCACCCGGCGGATGCGGCGTACCGCGCCGCCGTGGCCGGCCACGGGGGTGCCGAGACGCAGGGCGGGACGGATGCCTATCCCCTGGGGGTTGCGCGCCTGGGAGCGGAGATGATGGTGCGCGACGTGGTGGGGGTCGAAGAGGGCGCCGTGGTCTGCGTGGCCGAGCTGAGCGAAGGCGCATACGTGCACGTGCTGCATGCTTCGTCGGCACAGTTGTTGGTGGCGGCGGGGGCCGCGCGGCAGCAGGCCTATGCCGCGCGGGGGCAGGGGACGGCACTGCCGGTCATCGTGGACTGCATTTCGCGCGCGCAATTCCTGGGCCCCGACTATGCCCGCGAACTGGCGCTCCTGACTGCGGGTGAGCCTTTATGCGGGGCGCTGACCCTGGGCGAGATCGCCAGCGGCGGCCACGACTGCCTGGAATTCCTCAACAAGACCGCAGTGCTGGGATTGCTGCATGGATAGCGACAACGTCCGCGCGGACAACGAGCGCGTGCTGCGCCTGGAGGTACTGCTGGAGCTGAGCCAGCGCGTCGGCCTGAGCCAGGATCTGCACGCCATGCTGCGCCAGTTCGTGGGATTTTTCGTGCGCCGCACCAGCGCCGGCGGCGCTGCCGTGCTGGCTTGCGACCGCGAAGACTGCCCGGTGGTGTATGCCACGCCCTGGGCCATAAGCCGCAGCCGCGTGTGGAAGGACATGATGCGTCGGCTGCAGGGCATGGCGCCGCACAGCGGCGACATCTGGCAGGCGCGCGGCGAGGATCTGATCTTTTACGGCTTTCCGCTGGCGCACTTCGGCTGGCTGCTGATGGGGCGGGCCTGGCCGCTGCCGGAGGATTTCCTGCGCGATCTGGGGGGCGTGGCGGAGCATCTGGGGCGCGCCTGCCTGGCGTGCCGGGATTATGAGCAGCATGTGGCGGCGGAGGCGCGCCTGCGCCAACAGGCCACGCACGATCCGCTCACCGGGCTGCCCAACCGCGACGCCCTGGCGGCGCACATGGCGGAGGCCATCGCGCGTGCCGAGCGACACGAAAAGCTGCTGGCGGTGGCGCTCCTGGATCTGGACGACTTCAAGCCGGTGAACGACACCCACGGCCACGCCATGGGCGATGCGTTGCTGCAGGAAGTGGGCCGGCGCCTGCAGGGCAAGCTGCGCGGCACCGATCTGGTGGCGCGCCTGGGCGGCGACGAGTTCGTCCTGGTGTTCGAGGATCTGGCCCACGTGGATGACCTGGAAACCGCGCTTGCGCGCGTGGGGGAGGCTATCCATGCGCCTTTCGTCCTGCCCAACGGGGCGAGCGTGAGTGTGGGGTGCAGCGCGGGAGTGACCATCTATCCCCTGGACGAGGGTGATCCCGACGGCCTGCTGCGCCACGCCGACCAGGCGTTGTACGCGGTCAAGACCAGGAAAGCCACGCGTGACCGCTTCTGGCAGTGCTTTCATCCCGGCGAACTGGTGTCCTCGCATCGTCTGCGCGAGCAGCTCGCGCGCGATGCGGTGGCGTATTTCCAGCCCGTGCTGTCCCTGCGCGAGGGGCGGCTCATCGGCGTGGAGGCCCTGGCGCGCATCCGCGACGGCGAGCGTGTGCTGGCGCCGGCGGAATTCATGTATCTCTTGGGACGCAGCGAGCGCTACGAGCTGAGCCTGTTGATGCTGGACCAGGGACTCGCCCTGCTCAAGCGCCTGGATGCCGTGGGCATCGAACTGGAGCTGGACCTGGCGGTGAACATGGAGCCGGAGGCGCTGGTGAACCAGGCTTTTCTGGGCCGTTTCCTGGAGCTGCTGGCCGGGGCCGGCGTGCCGCCCCATCGGGTGGTGCTGGAAATCCTGGAGGACGGCGATTTTCTCTCTCTGCCGGCGGCGCGCGAATGCCTCAATACGCTCAAGGCCTCGGGTGCGCGCATCGCATTGGATGACGTGGGCTCGGCCTACTCGTCGCTGCTGCGCCTGAAGGAGTTGCCGGTGGACAAGATCAAGCTCGATCAGGGCTTCGTGCGCGATTTGCACGAGTCGCCCGGCAACCTGGTGTTCGTGCAGAGCATCCAGAGCCTGGCGCGCGGGCTCAACGCGCAACTGGTGGTGGAAGGCGTGGAGACGGAGGCCATCCTGGACGCCATGGTGGCGCTGGATGTCGAAGCGGTGCAAGGCTATGCCATCGCCCGGCCCATGCCGGCGGCGGACATGGCGGCCTGGGTGGAGGACTGGCGCCCGCCCGCGCTGCTGGGCGATCGCCACCCCGCCAGTCTGCTGGGGGCCTATGCCGCACATTTGCAGCGCCGCGCCCTCACCGACGGCTATTACCTGGAGAACCTCAGGGGTGGCGCGGTACCCCTGCCGCCCGCGCCGGAGTGCGGGCTGATGCACTATCTGGAAGCGAAAGGCTGGGGCGACAATACCATCGCCAAGGCGCACCGCCGCATCACGGCCCTGCTGGACGCGCCTCCCGCGGGCCGTTCCTGGGACGCACTGGCGGCGGCGGAACGCGAGCTCGCGCAGTTGGTGGAGGAGAATCTGCGCAGCGGGGAGCTGGCCTGAGCTATTCTTTACAGGGTGTTCGCCCGCCCGTAGCGGGATTATTGAGGGGAAATTCAAGAATTTGAATTTCCCCTCAATAGCAGCCGAGGTTCAAGGTCGTTGATCCGAAACGAGTCAAGGGATAGCAAGCGCTGTGATCATGCAAACCCCTGCCGGGCAGTCAAGTTCTCTCGTTTCGGATCAATAATTTCCTGCAAGCGGAGCGCAATATGGCCGACCCCACCCGAAGCGCGCCCTCCCCGGCGCACCCCCATCTGCGGCGCGAGCCGCTGCCGGGTCATCAGCCCAAGCCGGCCGAGGAAGACCCAGACGCGCCGCGGCGCGTGCAGACCATCCTGGCGAGCCCCAGCTACCGCCAGGCAGACCGCGACGTGGATTTCCTCAACCAGGACGAGACGCGCGGCGTACGTCTGCAGATCGATTATCAGAAGGCGCAGCAACTACTCGAACAACACGGCATCGAGCACACCATCGTGGTGTTCGGCAGCACGCGCATCTGCGAGCCAGTCGTCGCCCAGCGCCGGGTGGAGGCTCTGCTCGCGGAGTTGAAATCCCGGCCCGGCGACGTGGCGCTGGAAAAGCGCCTGGGCGTGGCAGAGCGCATCCTGGCCAAAAGCCATTATTACGACACGGCGCGGGAGCTGGGGCGGTTGGTGGGTGCCGCGGGAGAGGGGCCGCAGGACAACCGCGTCGTGGTGATGACGGGGGGCGGGCCGGGCATGATGGAGGCGGCCAGCCGCGGCGCCTACGATGTCGGCGCCAAGAATGTGGGGCTCAACATCTCGCTGCCGCATGAGCAGTATCCCAACCCCTACATCACGCCGGATTTGTGTTTCCGCTTTCATTATTTCGCGCTGCGCAAGCTGCACTTCTTGCTGCGCGCACGCGCCCTGGTGGCCTTTCCCGGCGGCTACGGCACGTTCGACGAGCTGTTCGAAACCCTCACCCTGATCCAGACCCGCACTATGGCGCCGGTGCCGGTGATCCTGGTGGGCGAGGACTACTGGCGGCGCGCCTTCGACGTCGACTTCCTGGTGGACGAGGGGGTGATCGAGGCGGAGGACCGCGACCTGTTCTGGTATGCCGAAAGCGCGCGGGACATTTGGCGCGGCATTTTGCAATGGCACGAGGCCAACGGCACGCCGCTGTTTCCGGGGCGGTGAGGGGGCGATTGCAGCGGACGTTGGGGGATCGACATTTTTGTGATACAGTGAATACGTGTATTTCTGGCGGGAGCACCATCATGCCCACTTCCATACGCCTGGCCCCCGAGACCGAGCAACGGCTCGATTTTCTGGCGGCGCAAACCGGGCGAACCAAGGCCTATTACCTGCGCAAGCTCGTCGAGCAAGGACTGGAGGACCTGGAAGATTACTATCTGGCCGCCGAGGTGTTGGAGCGCGTGCGCGCCGGACGGGAAGAAGTGCATGCCGCCGCTCAGGTGAGAAAAGACCTTGGCCTGGACGATTGATTACACCGATACCGCCAGGAATCAATTGCGCAAACTCGATAAACCGGCGGCACGCCGCATTGTCGATTATATGGATGAACGCGTCGCGGCCTCGGGCGACCCGCGCAGCGCGGGCAAGGCACTCACGGGGCCGCTGGGCGGACTGTGGCGCTACCGCGTGGGTGACTGCCGGGTGATCTGCGAACTGCAGGATAGCCGCCTGCGTGTGCTGGTCATACAGATCGGCCAGCGCAGCGAGGACTATCGTTAGCCATATCCACCAATAACGAAAAGGGCACCTGATGAAACTCTCCTTCCACGGCGCCGACCGGGATGTCACGGGTTCCTGCCATCTGCTGGAGGCGGCGGGCAAGCGCATACTCGTCGATTGCGGGCTGTACCAGGGCGGGCGCGAACTGGCGGAGGAGAACGCCGAGCCTTTCGGTTTCGACGCGGCGGCCATCGACTACGTGCTGCTGACCCATGCGCACCTGGACCATTGCGGGCGGCTGCCGCTGCTGGTGAAGCGCGGCTTCCAGGGCGAGATCATCTGTACGGCGGCGACGCGCGAGCTGGCGCGCATCGTCATGCTGGACGCCGCCCACCTGCAAGAGGAAGAGGCGCGCTGGCAGGCGCGCAAGGAGCAGCGCCGCGGCCGCCGCGAAGAGCCCGCGCCGCTGTACGACACCCTGGACGCGCTGGCGGTGATGGAATGTTTTGGCCGCACGGCGCGCTATGGCGACGCGGTGGAGCTTGCGCCCGGCCTCAAGGCGACCTTCGTCGATGCCGGCCATATCCTCGGCTCGGCCAGCGTGCTGGTGGAAGGCACCGCCGGGGAGGGGCGCCGGGTGCTGTTTTCCGGAGACGTGGGCAATGCCGGACGGCCGCTGCTGCGCGACCCCACGGTGCCGGCGCACGTGGACGTGGCCGTGCTGGAGACGACCTACGGCGATCGCCTGCACCGGGCGCTGCAGCCTTCGGTGGCGGAACTGCACGAGGCCATGCGGGAGACGTTCCGGCGCGGCGGCAACGTGATCATTCCCACCTTTGCCCTGGAACGCGCCCAGGAAATCCTGTTCTATCTGCGCGAGGCGGTGGAGAAAGAGATTCTGCCGCGTTCCATGCAGGTGTTCCTCGATTCGCCCATGGCGATATCGGCCACGGAAATCTTCCGGCGCCACCCCGAGTGCTACGACGCGCAAACCAAGCGCCTGTTCGAGAACGGCCACGACCCCTTTCAGTTCCCGGGCTTGCACTATTTGCGCGAGGCCGCCGAGTCCATGGCGCTCAACCGCATCAGCGCCGGCGCGGTGATCATGGCGGGCTCGGGCATGGCCACCGGCGGGCGGGTGCGCCACCATCTCAAGCACAACCTCTGGCGCGAGGACTGCAGCGTGGTGTTCGTGGGTTACGCGGCGCACGGCACGCTGGCGCGCCGCATCATCGACGGCGCCCCGACGGTGCGGGTGCTGGGCGAGGACATCCCGGTGCGCGCCCATATCCATACCATCAACGGCTTTTCCGCGCATGCCGACCGCGACGAATTAGATC
>JAJZSR010000098.1 GCA_021849595.1 Pseudomonadota bacterium
CTGGACCGCGAACTGGAGATCGATGATGTTCTCGTCATCCGTGAGCATGAGCGATTCCTGGGGAATCTTGTTGCGCACGTTGTTGCGATAGCCGATCTCGACCGTGCGCACCTGATCGACATTGACCACCTGCACGTTTTCGATCGGCCAGGGCAGATGCCAATGCGGCCCCGGCTGAGTGGTTTCCGTATATTTGCCGAAGCGCAGCACCACGCCGCGCTCACCCGCATCGACGATGTAAAAGCCGCTGGCCAGCCACAAGGCCGCAATCGCCGCCAGCACAAATCCGATCAGCGAACGCCCAGGAATCAGGGGCGCCCCGGCGGGCGCGCCGGACGGCTCGCCGCCTTTCCCCTTGTCACCGAAAAGTCCGGCGAGCCGTTTGTTCAGGCGCCGCCACAACTCATCCAGGTCAGGCGGTCCGCCATTATCTTTTTTCCCCCACTGGGGATCGTTCCACGCCATATCTCGGATCAATGAAGAAGGGAAAACTCGCCGGTTTTCTCGATGACTTTGCCGGCGCCCGTCGCCTCGGCCAAGGCGTCGCGCAACTGCCCGAGCCCGGCGCCCGTGCGGGCGGACACGTAAACGCTGCGAATCTTACCATACTCGTCGCGCAGCACTCCCGGCTCCAGCGTCGTCAGATCGATCTTGTTGTACACCCGTATCTGCGGCACGTCGGCGGCGCCGATGCGGGCAAGTACCTGCTCCACCTCGGCGATCTGGTGTTCGCGGTGCGGGCTGGCGGCATCCACCACATGCAGCAGCAGGTCAGCCTGGGCGGTCGCCTCAAGCGTCGCATGAAAGGCGGCCACCAGTTCATGCGGCAGCCTCGTGATGAAACCCACGGTGTCAGACAGCACGACGTCGCCCCCCTCCACCAGATGCAGGCGCCGCGTGGTGGTGTCCAGGGTGGCGAACAACTGGTCTGCCGCGTACACGCCGGCCTTGGTCAGGGCGTTGAAAAGGGTGGACTTGCCGGCATTGGTGTAACCCACCAGGGCCACGGCCGGAACGCGCCGCCGCTCGCGCGCCCGGCGCTGCACTTGGCGCTGGCGCTCGAGTTTCTGCAGGCGGCCGGTAAGCAGCTTGACCCTGTCCCCCAGCAGACGGCGGTCGGTTTCCAACTGCGTTTCGCCGGGGCCGCGCAAACCGATACCGCCTTTTTGCCGCTCCAGGTGGGTCCAGCCGCGCACCAGCCGGGTGGACAGATGCTTGAGCTGCGCCAATTCCACCTGCAGTTTGCCCTCCGCGCTTTGCGCGCGACGGGCAAAAATGTCGAGGATGAGGCTGACGCGATCGACCACGCGGCACTGCAGCGCCCTTTCCAAGTTGCGTTCCTGGGCCGGGGAAAGCTCATGGTTGAAAATCACGACCTCGGCCGCCGCGGCAGCCACCTGGGCGGCAATTTCCTCCACCTTGCCGCGCCCGGCATAGGTGGCCGGATCCGGCCGGCTGCGCTTGCCGCGCACCACGCCCAGCACATCGAGCCCCGCGCTGGCGGCCAGGTTGCCTAGTTCCTCCAGTCCTTCCTCGTATTCGGCCGCGCCGAAATCCAGGGCAACCAGGAGCGCCCGCTCCCCGCCCTGGTGACGCTCAAACACTATCCGCCCGCCTCAATCTTCCGCAGCCTCTTCATAGTATTTCACCGCCCTGCTCGGCACCACGGTAGAGATGGCGTGCTTGTATACCATCTGGGTCACGGCGTTCTTGAGCAAAACCACGTACTGATCGAACGATTCGACCTGTCCCTGCAGCTTGATGCCGTTGACGAGATAGATGGACACCGGCACATGTTCCTTGCGCAGGGCGTTGAGAAAAGGGTCTTGCAATAATTGTGGTTTTCCGGCCATTTTGGCTCTCCTGTTCGGTCGTCGTGTCCGGCATAGGCGCCCTCGCCGGGTTAGTTACTTTTCTCATTGTAGTGCATCCGGAAGGCCGCCGCGGGGCGCGAACATCAAGTCCCCGAGGCCGGACAAGCGAGTCTGCCATAGTGCGGTCACCACCCCTATTCTCCTTAGGTCATAGGGTGATTTCCGCCATGCGCAGCCGCTCGGCAGCCGCTTCCGGGCTGATGGTATTGACGAACAAACCCGAGCCCAGTTCAAAACCCGTCGGTATGGACGTGCGCGGGCAGATTTCCAGGTGCCAGTGGTAAGAGGCGCCATGCTGCTCACGGTGCGCATCATGCGGCAGGGAATGCAGGAAGAAATTGTACTGGGCGCCGCCGATCACGGCATCCAGCCGCGCCATGGTGCGGCGCAGCACCGCGGCTAGGTCGGCGAGTTCTTCGTCGGTGGCGTCGAGAAAGTCCGCCTTGTGCTGCAAGGGGAGGATATGCACCTCCCATTCGTAGCGGCTGGCGAAGGGTTTGATGGCGATGAAATGCCGCCCTCTTTCCACGATGTACTGGCCGACGCTGATCTTGCGCCGCACCGACCCCGAAATCCGGTCGTAGATCGCCGCCTCGAAAGTCAGCGCCTCATCTATAAGGGTGCAAAAAATGCAGTGGTGATGCCGGCGATAATATTCGGCCGAATTGCGCGCTTCGGCCTCGACGTTTTCCGGCACCACGGGCATGGCGATGATCTGGCTGTGCGTGTGGGGGATGGACGCCCCCGCGGCGGGGCCGAAATTCTTGAACACCAGCACATACTTAAGGCGCGGGTCGGCGGCGAACAGCTGGGCCATGCGCAGGCGGTAAGCCAGCAGGACCCGGGCAAGGTGCGCTTCCGACATTTCATGGATGGCGGCGCCGTGGTGGGGGTGGTCGATGAATACTTCGTGGCGGCCGTAGCCGTCGATGGCTTGCTGCAAGCCGAAGGCGAAACTCGCGTCCTGGCGGTCGTCGCCCAACACCGGGTACAGATTGGGCACCAGGCGCACTTCCCAGTCCCCATCTTCCGGCAGACGGAAGATCTCCGGCGGCGTCTTGTGCTCGCTGCCCTTGCAGAAGGGGCAGGTATCCACATGCTTGCGCGTATCGCGCGGCGCCAGGTCTTCTGCCTTCTTGGGACGCATAGAACGCGCCGTCGCCACCAGCACCGACTCAGCGGGAATGATGGGATTGATGCGGATTTCGCGGATTTCTTGCTCGCTCATGATGACCTCCGCGGGCAAGCTTAACGGAACGCGTGCCGAAGTTCGAGGCCGGCGTATTATGCCCTGCGCAGGAGTCTTTATGCGTTTGCACGCCGGGCTGCGCGCTGCCCGCGCCCTATCCCGCCGCCACCCAAACCTGCCCGCCTTCGATTTTCACGGCATAGGTGCGGATGGGCTCGTCGGCGGGCTCGCAGGTGGGGGCGCCGGTGGCCAGATCGAAATAGCTGCCGTGCAGCGAGCACTTGATCTTGCCGTCCTTGATGCAGCCCAGATACAGCGAATAGTCTTCATGGCTGCACATCTCGTCCACGCAGAAATAGCGCCCCTCGCTATTGCACAGCAGGAGTTTGCGGCCTGCTACTTCGACGCGTTTCATCCGTGCCGGCTTGAGTTCGTCCACGCGGGCCACTGCGACGTATTCAGCCATCATCTCACCCGCCGCGCCGCGCGCCCCGAATCAAGCGCCGCGCGTACTTGCGCAGCCGCCTCGGCAAGTCCGGGGGCACGGCCGACATGATGCAAAATGAGGCCCGCGCCCAACACCAGGGAATCGTAGGTCGGCCCCTGCTGGCCGTTGAGTGCAGCCAACCCCGCCTCAGCCGCTGCCTTTGCCGTGGCCGGCACGTCCACCGCGATGGCGACCTCGTCTTCCGCCTCGCGCACCGGCAGGCCGGCCGGGAAGGGCACGGCGCGAACTTCCTGCTGTATCCCCAGTGCAGTCGGATCTATGGCCAGCTCGATCTCCCCCTCCGCGCCCCTGTTGCGGTAATAGTAGGCTTTCCCCGCCTGGCGCAGGGATGGGATCACACCCCCTTCCACGCCGCGCACAATGAGCGCGCTGTCAAAGCCGGCCTGGCGCGCCAGATCGGCGTAGATGGGCGGATAGGGTTTGTGTACATAGCCGGTGACGAAGTGGGTTTTCTTGCGGCCGACGATAGGCTTGCACAGCACCTCCACGGTGGTGAGAGCCTGGCGCTTGATCATGCGCGCCCGCAAGCTGACCAGTTCGTGCAGGCCGGGGTTGTATTGCGCCTGATCCAGATAAGTCCAGCCGATGTCCGGGTCGGCCAGGCGTCGCGCCGCCGCCTCCGGGCTGAGATCCACATCCAGGCCCGCGGCGGCGAGCACATGGCGGGCGGTGACGCCGTATTTTGGCCCCACACGATCCAGGCCATGGGCCACCGCGGCGACCCCGCATTCGGCCAGCACCGGGCCAAGAAATGGCGCCGCCGGCAGACAGCGGTTGTAGCCATCGTAGGGATCGCCGATATCTACCACCTCGTCGACTTGGGCAGTCACCCGTCGCGTTGTCGCCACGACCGCATCGAGCACGCCGCGGTTCTCGTCCTGGGTTTCGCGCTTCATGCGCAAGGCGATGAAATAAATGCCGGCCTGCACCGGGTCGATCTGGTTTTCGATAATGGCGCGCGTGCCCAGGTAAGCCTCTTCGCGGCTGATGTCCTTGGACAGGTCGGGGCCTGTGGCGATGCGCTGAATGATGGAATGCATGACGCGGCCGGCGTCGTTTTGAGTGGTTTCCATGGATGATGCCCTTGCAGGATTGCGGGCATGCGCCCGATCAAGGCACCATTTTACCCCGCTGCCGGGGCTGCCAGGGGTGCCGGATCAGCGCTATGCCAACCGCCGCTCCAGGCACGCCGCGAGCCGTGCCCCGGCCTCAACCACGCTCAGGGTGATGCCCAGGTCGAGCAGGCGGGTGACCGGCAGGCCCGGATAGCCGCAGGGGTTGATGGCCGCGAAAGGTGCCAGATCGCCGTCGACGTTGAGCGCCACGCCATGGTAGGTGCAGCCATGCCTGACGCGCAGACCCAGCGCGGCGATCTTGGCGCCCGCCACGTAGACACCCGGCGCTCCCGGACGGCGCTCGCCCGCGACGGCGAAATCGCCCAGCAGATCGATGACCGCCTGCTCGATGCGGTGGACCAGCTCGCGGATGCCGTAGCTGCGCCGCCGGAGGTCGATCAAGGCATAGACCACTGCCTGGCCGGGGCCGTGGTAGGTGATCTGCCCGCCACGGTCACAATGCACCAGGGGGATGTCGTTGGCAGCCAACAGATGTTCGGGCCGGCCCGCCTGGCCCAAGGTGTAAACGGCCGGATGCTCCAGCACCCACAATTCGTCCGCGCCAGTCGCACCGCGCACTGCGGTGTACGCCTGCATGGCCTGCCAGGCGGGGCCGTATTCCAGGCGTCCGAGGCTCCTGACCACCACCTGCGCCGCCCGCGCCGTCTCAACCCGGAAAGCGTTTGCGGTGCCCATGTCATGGCCCATGGCGCGGGCTCACAGCACCACCTTCACCCAGGGATGGGCGCTCAGTTCGCGGTACAGGCCATCGAGCTGGGCTTTGGACGTGGCGCGGATGGTGCAGGTCAGGGAGATATATCTGCCGCCGCGCGAGGCGCGCATCTCCGCGGTTTCGGCGGCGAAATCGCCGGCGTGCCGGCGCACGACTTCCACCATGGACTGGACGAACTCGTCGCGCCGCTCCCCCATGATCTTGATGGGAAAGTCGCAGGGGAATTCCAGCAGCGTGTCTTCGGCCATCAGAACCAGCGCATGAAGAACAGTTTGATGCTGTCCCACAGGCGGCCGAAGAAACCGGCAGGCTTGACCGTCTCGAGCGCCACGAGCGGATAGTCGCCATAGGGCTTGCCATCCAAGGTCAGCTGCAGCGTGCCCACCTGCTGGCCCTTGGCGAGGGGCGCCAACAAAGGTTCCCGGGTGATCACCTGGACCCCTAAACGCTTCTCGCCGCCGCGCGGCAGGGTCAGGTAGAAATCATGCAGGAAGCCGATGGGCAGGTGATCGACGGCTCCTTTGTAGATGGCGATCTTCTTCACCACCTGACCGGCACCGTAAAGCTTTACGCCGCTGTAGAACTGGAAGCCATAATTGAGCAGCTTGAGGCTGTCCATCACCCGGTCCTGGTTGCTGGGTGCGCCCAGCACCACCGAAATCAGGCGCTGATCGCCGCGTTTGGCGGAGGCCACCAGGCAGTAGCCGGCCTCCTTTGTATATCCGGTCTTGATGCCGTCCACCTGGGGGTCAACCCAGAGCAGACGGTTGGTGTTCGGCTGGGTGATGTTGTTGTAAGTGAATTCCTTGATGTGGAAGAAGCG
The DNA here is from genome assembly GCA_021849595.1 of Pseudomonadota bacterium. Taxonomy (GTDB): domain Bacteria; phylum Pseudomonadota; class Gammaproteobacteria; order Burkholderiales; family Thiobacillaceae; genus JAJXXS01. The sequence goes on from JAJZSR010000098.1 coordinate 6,243, forward strand.
ATGGTAGTACTGCGGGAAATTGAGCACCAAATCGCGCGCCAGCGTGGCCAGATCGCGCGCCGTCGTGTAATGGCCGGGATCGGGCAGGCCATTGGGATCCATGTAGTGGGTTCCGGTCAGGCCCAGGATACCGGCTTCGCGGTTCATCAGCGCTACAAAGCCGGCAGCGCTCCCGCCCACTCCTTCCGCCAGGGCATAGGCGGCGTCGTTGCCGGAGGGCACCAGCATGCCCTTGAGCAGTTCGTCCACCGGCACCTGAGTATTGGGCAGCAGGAACATGCGCGACCCCCCCTGCTTCCAGGCCTCCGTCGAAATCGGCAGGGTCGTGGTGAGCTTCAGGCGCCCATCATGCAAGGCGCTGAAGACCAGATAGGCAGTCATGAGCTTAGTAAGCGAGGCCGGCGCGGCGCGCAGGTTCTGGTTGTCATGCACCAGTACCTGGCCAGTGTGGGCATCGATCAGCATCCAGGCCTTGGCATTCAGGGGCGGCCCCGGCGGAATATTGCTGAAAACGTCGGCACGCGCCGTCAGGACGGCGAACAGGGTGCAGCAGAACAAAAACAGACGGAGAGAGCTTTGCATGAGTCAGCGTTGAACGGTATGGGGTTGAATGTTGAGGACCAGTTCGCATTTGGCGGCCCAGGCCTCGGCCTCTCGCCGATCGACGAAGGGGCCCAGGCTCACCAAATGCAAATTGTTGGTGAGGACAACGTGTGCCTGGCCGGGTTCAATTTCCATGGCCGAGGCGGCTTTCTGCAACAGCCGGCGGGCGCTGTCCTCGCTATGGAAAGCGCCCAACTGAAGGTAGTAGCCGGCAGCCAACTCTTGGCCGTCGCCCTCGTCCGGCACTTGTCCGGGGATGATGCTTTGCACGCGCACACGGGCGCTGCCATGGCCGAGCATGCCCAGTTTGTAGGCGGCGGTGTACGACAGATCGATGATGCGGTTGTGCAGAAAGGGGCCACGGTCGTTGATCTTGACGATAACCGATTTGCCGTTGGCCAGATTGGTCACACGCGCATAGCTCAGAATGGGCAGGGTGGGATGCGCGGCCGTCATGGCATACATGTCGTAGGGCTCGCCCGAGGCGGTTTGCTTGCCCTGAAACATGCGCCCGTACCAGGATGCCATGCCCACCTGCTCGAAAGGTTTGAGGCGGGTCTCGGGGACGAAGCTCTGCCCCATCACCTCATACGGCTGGTTGGCCCGGGCGATCAGGGGTTCCGGCTTGGGCACGGGGTTCGGGATGGCACCGAGGTCGGCAGGGGGATGCGCGCCGGGGCCGTCGTCCATGTAATAGCCGCCTCCCTGCTGGGGCGTCGCACCTGGGCTGGGCGTCGGCCCGCGCGTGGGCGTGGCGCAGGAAGCCAGCACCAGGGGCAGCAGCAGCGCCGGGAGGACATAGCGGTTCTCCATGGCGCGCATTCTACCCCCTCAGGTCTTGTTGAGGCTCTTGTGCGTCGCCACGCTCATGATGATGCCGAAGCCTGTCATGAGAGTGATCATGGCCGTCCCGCCATAGCTCATGAGCGGCAAGGGCACGCCGACCACCGGCAGGATGCCCGACACCATGCCCATGTTCACGAAGGCGTAAGTGAAAAAATTGAGACTGACGGTGGCAGCCATGAGGCGGGAGAACAAGCTGGGCGCATAGGCCGCGATGTAAAGGCCGCGCGCCACGATCGCGAGATACAAAGCCAACAAGACTCCCGCGCCCAGCAGCCCGAATTCCTCGCCAAACACCGCGAACACGAAATCCGTGGTGCTTTCAGGGATGAAACCCAGATGCGCCTGCGAGCCATGCAGCCAGCCCTTACCGAACACCCCGCCCGAGCCGATGGCGATGGTGGACTGGATGATGTGGTAACCCGCCCCCAATGGATCGGCCTCGGGGTTGAGCAGGGTGAGGATGCGCTGGCGCTGGTAGTCATGCATGAAATGCCACACCATGGGCAAGCTGGCGGCCCCCAGGACTAACAGCAAGCCGATCACGCGCCAGGAAAGGCCGGCAAAGAACAGCAGGTAAAAGCCCGACGCGCCGATGAGCAAGGCCGTGCCCAGATCAGGCTGGCGCAGAATAAGCAGGAAAGGCAGCAACACCAGCAGCGCGGCGAGCGCATAGTCCCGCCCCCTGAGCAGGCCCTCGCGGCGCTGAAACCACCATGCCAGCATGAGCGGCAAAGCCACTTTCATGATTTCCGAAGGCTGGAAGGCGCCCACACCCACGTTGAGCCAGCGCCTTGATCCGTTGCGCACTTCGCCGGCCACGGCCACGACCACGAGCAGCACCAGGGCGGCGGCATACAATGGCGGCCCCAGCCGGGCCAGGATGTGGGGTGGTACATTGGCCACCACCACGAGTACAGAAAGCGCAATGAAGATGTTGATGAAATGCCCGGTGAGCCGGGGCAGGTTCTGGCCCGATGCGCTGTACACCGTGGCCGCGCTGAGCAGCAGCAGCGCAATCATGAATGCCAGTAGCCAGCCGTCCAGATGGCGCAGGACGTGCAACAGCCTGTGGCTAACGGGGTGGGAACGCATCATGAGTCGTGCCTGTCGGATCGGCCGGCGGCTTCTTGCCGAGAAGATAGTAGTCCAGCACCTTGCGCGCAATAGGTGCTGCCGCCACTCCCCCCTCTCCGCCGTTTTCCACGATGACGGCAAGAGCGATGCGCGGCTTTTCGGCAGGGGCAAAAGCGATGAATAGAGCGTTGTCGCGATACTGAATGGCGAGCTTGCCGGCATCGTATCTTGCGTTCTGCGCCACTCCGGTCACCTGCGCAGTGCCGGTCTTGGCGGCAACGGCATAAGACACGCCGGCGAAGGCCGTGGGCGCGGTGC
>JAJZSR010000099.1 GCA_021849595.1 Pseudomonadota bacterium
TGGATTTTCCGCGCATTCAATATCGGCCGCTGCTGGAAGGCATGGTGGAAAGACAGAGCGGCTGGGGCGTGCATTTTTCCCAGGATGACGTCCGGCAGGCTTATGCGGCCATGCAGGATAAAGCCGATTGGGAGCGCTCCAACGACCCGTGGAAATTCTACTTGCCCAGCGAGATCGCGGCGCGCAAGCAACGCTGGGAGAAAGAAGATGCGAAAAAAGATGCGGGAGAATGGGACGAAGATTACGGCTATGACGAAACATTTCTCCACGAGCCCTATGTCCGCGCAGAGCAAAAAATCGGCCGCAACGATCCCTGCCCGTGCGGTAGCGGCAAGAAATACAAGAAGTGCTGCCTGGATAAGGAAGATTCAGGAGGCGGTATTTTTTAAGGATCGACTGCTTCACAGGCTCATCTGGTGAGCCAGTTGGGGTGTTAAAGTGGGATCGAATGTCTGAACGAGAAGAAATATTCGATATGTCTGAGCATGAAATCAGAGTGATTTTCAACTATTGGGGCAAGGCCGATCCCAACTATCCGGGCAAGGCCGATCCCAACTATCCGGGCGAGCCGAAATGGCATCCGGTTGCCTATCACTCTCTGGATGTGACGGCAGTCGCGGCGGCTTGGTGGGATGAAAGTCCGGTTATCCAGCGCACATTCCTGACCAGTTTCGATTGGCCTGACCAAGAGGCCAACCGACTCCGGGCGTGGGTGCTATTCTTCGTCGCGCTGCACGACCTTGGCAAGTTCGATGTTCGCTTCCAACTGAAGGCGCTGGAGGCGTTAAGGCTGGCATGGCCGGAACTGAGCCTAGATGACGTGGATGAAAATCTCGCCCGGAATTTTGATCACGGATTGGCGGGTTATGCCTGGGCTATGCACGAACTCGATGGCTGGGCTGCGCATGGTACGGCCAGCCACCGGGACGATTGGCGGCCTTGGGTCGCGGCGGTAACGGGTCATCATGGCGATCTTCCCTCCAGCAATGACAGCGGCGGTGAGTATGCCGAACAGCACGTCATGGAACATGACCGGATGGCCCGATCTGAATTCGTATCGGAACTGGGCGGCCTGTTCCTTACCCCAGAGGGATTGGGACTTCAAGACTCGCCACCAGCGTGTTCGCCCAGCGCACAGGCATGGTTGGCGGGCTTCTGCTCCGTGTGTGACTGGATTGGCTCCAACACTGAAGCATTTTCCTACCGGCAGCCCGGTACTGCCCTTGCCTATTACTTCGAGGCGAGGGCAGGGGAGGTCAAGTCTGAAAGCTGGTTGCATCGTTTCGGACTGCTCTCGGAGGCGGGTGCCTATGGCGGTGTGAATGCCTTGCTCGACATGGATGCGGGCGAATCGCCACGCGGGGTTCAAGTTCTCGTGGATGATCTGCCAAGCATGCCGGGGCTCACCCTCATTGAAGCGCCCACCGGCAGCGGCAAGACCGAAGCTGCACTCGCTTACGCATGGCGGTTGCTCGCGGCTGGGGTTGCGGATTCTATCGTGTTTGCACTCCCCACCCAGGCCACGGCCAATGCCATGCTCACCCGTGCCGAGGCATTTGCAGAGAGGGTATTTGGTGATGCCAATGTGGTGCTCGCCCACGGCAAGCGCAACTTCAATAAGGCGTTCCAGCGGCTGGCCGATAGCGGGCAACGAAGAACCGCCCAGGGCAAGATGGAGGCCGCCATCCAGTGTGCCGCCTGGCTTGCCAGCAGCCGAAAGCGCGTATTTCTCGGCCAAATTGGCGTCTGCACGGTGGATCAGGTGCTGCTATCCGTGCTCCCCGTGCGGCACAAATTTGTGCGTGGTTTTGGGCTGAATAAATCCGTGCTCATCGTGGATGAAGTTCATGCCTACGACGCTTACATGCATGGACTGCTCGGCGAAGTGCTGCGCCGCCAGAAGGCTACGGGCGGAAGCGCCATTTTGTTGTCGGCCACGTTGCACGCTGGCGCGCGCGACAAGCTGTTGGAAGCGTGGGGGTCCAGCGGCGCGGGCGATGCGCCGTACCCGGCGCTGTGGCACGCCACACAAGGCGCTGCTGCCTGCCTGACGGTGCCTGAGGACCAACGCCCACCCAGGCGAGAAGTTGCAATCGAATGTCTGAAATTGCCCAATGCTTTCCCGGATGAGGCATTGCTCGGCCGCATTGTCTCGGCGGCTGAATCGGGTGCGCTGGTCGCGGTGGTAATGAACCTTGTGGACGATACTCAGCGGCTTGCCCGCCTGCTGCGCGGCAGAACGGCGCTGCCGGTAGATGTATTCCATGCCCGTTACCGCTTCATGGATCGGCAACAGAAAGAACAAGCCGCGCTTGACCACTATGGCCGCAACGCCTTGCGAGATAGCGGGCGCATTCTGGTTGCCACGCAGGTAGTAGAACAAAGCCTGGATTTGGACTTCGACTGGATGCTTACCCAGATATGCCCGGTGGATTTGCTGTTCCAACGCCTGGGTCGGCTGCACCGCCATCAGCGGGATAAACGTCCAGATGGGTTTGATGTGCCACGCTGTACCGTACTATCGGTAGAAGATGCGGACTACGGGCTGCACAAACTCATATATGGTAATACACGTGTGCTTTGGCGCACCGAGCAGCTAATCGCCGGTGCCGCCCGGATTGTTTTTCCCGAGGCTTACCGGGGCTGGATCAAACAGATCTATTCAAGCGTCGTTTGGGACGAAGAACCGGATATTATCTACAGCGACTATCTGAGCTGGAAGCAGGAGCAGCTGACGCGCGAAGCGGACGCCCTACGCCTCACCACCATGACAATCCGCACTTACCGCGACGAGGACAGCATCGCCACCACCTTGACCCGCGACGGCGAAATGAGCCTCACAGTTTTGCCGATACAGCCGGATGGCCGTTTGCTCGATGGCCAAGCCATAGACGGGCAGGACGAACGCATGCTGGCGGAAGCCCTGAACCTCAATGCCGTACCGGTGCCGGCCAGTTGGAAAGTACGGCTCGTCGCCTGCCGCCGCGACGATGATGGGCGCGTGTTGTTTGAAATGGTGGCTGATGGATTGGGCGGTTGGGTAGGCATGGGTGGGAAATTTCGTTATTCGGAAGACTTTGGTTTGGAGGCGGAAAAAAGCCGAGCGGATGGTCCGCCCGGCTAATAGCCCCACTACTGTGGGGAACAGACTGCATTAACCACTATTGACACACTGACCAGTGGTTCATCCCTCATGGATGAGGGAACGGAAGTGGAGATTACTTGAAATGTGTGGAAAATTCAATTAAACACTTACCAGCTTGTATTGTAATTTATGGCTGGGTAGAATGCTCTGCAAGTTCATGACATGTGGGGCTCAATATGGTTGATGTAATCAAAGCGATCAAGGAATTGATTTCTGAAGTCGAAAAAGCTGGGCCGACAGGTGTTGCGGTGCTTGCATTGATTGTTGCGCTCTCTGCGATCTGGGTATTAGGAGGTAAATAATTTGGACTTGCTAACTGACAATTGGATTCCAGTGCGTGCAGATGGGGGCACGAGAACCTTCCGACTGCTGAGCTACCGGGAACTGCTATGCGAACCGGGAGACTGGCAAGTCAGCCTGCCCCGCGACGATCTGGAATTGGCCTGTGTGCAATTGCTAGTGTGCATGACTCAGGTCATGTTCCTGCCCGAAGACGACCGAGCTTTGCGGTCGCGGTTGGCCGCGCCTTTGTCGCCGGAAAAGTTCGCCGCCGGTGTTGAGCCGTGCCGAGATTGGTTCGATCTCGACCACCTGACCCAGCCGTTCATGCAGTCGCGGGGGGTAAAAGCAACGGAGGACACCCCTATCCAGAAGCTACTGATTGGTTTGCCAGAAGGCAACAATCACGCTTTCTTCAACGAGGCGGGTGAGGTGCGTCGACTCTCCGGTCCGTTGGCGGCAATTGGCCTGTTTAATCAGGCGTCCAATAGCCCAAGTTTTGGCGGCGGCTTCAAGGGCAGCCTGAGGGGTGGCGCGCCGGTTACCACTCTGGTAGCCGGAAAAAACTTGCGAGAGACGGTTTGGCGCAATGTGCTGACACGACCCCGTATCGCGCAACGACAAATCGCTATGCCTGGTTTTGAGCACGATCAGCCGACTTGGGTCAAACCCATCAAAGAAAAAGAAGCCATCCCCTGGAACGAGATCGGTTTGGTGCGCGGGCTGCTCTGGCAGCCGGCACGGGTGGAATTGGTGAAGTCCGAAGTGAATACGCCCTGTGACGTGCTGGGCGGCGAGGTGGTGCCGGTGTATACCGGGTTCCGCAAGGAGAAATTCAATTTTACCGTGGAAGGTGTGTGGCCGCATCCGCACGGTGCCATGATGATGAACCTGAAAAAGGAAGTGCTGGAACAGAAATTTGCCAGCTTCACCACCACCGCCCCGGCATGGACGCTGTTGTCCGAGTTCGTTGTGCCCAAAAACATGAACGACCATGACGCCAGGGAGGGGTCGGTTCCTGCTGGGCCTGTCACCCAAGCCAATGAACTTGGCGACGGAGACATGCATCTGCTGATCGGGGGCTATCGCACCAATCAGGCATCCGTATTGGAACGCCGCCATGAGTTGATGAGCCTCGCTCAAGGCTGGAGCGACGACAAAGGCCGCCTGAAGCAACTGGTTGACCTTGGCAAAGAGGCGAAAAAGGCTTTGCGCGGCAAGCTCTATTTTGCGGTTCAGGGCAATAAGGACAAGGGGCTTAAGGGCATTGGCGCGGCCATCCACGAAACCGCCGAAAAGCTCTTTTATGCCCGCACCGAAAGCTTCATCCATGAAGCCTTCTCGAACGTGTTGACCTTCAAGGAATGGAAATCCGCCAAGGCCGACTTTACCAAACAATTGGCCACCCACTGTCGCGCCATTTTTGAGGAGCTGACCGATCCCTACGCGATGAAACCGGAACTGATCCCGGTCATCGCCTGGGCGCGGCGCAGCCTTAACATTGACCTTGCCAAACTGATGGAGGAAGAATGACAGCCGAACTGCCGGATTTCGTGGCGCTGAAAAACCGCTATGATGATGAAACATTTCCTACTAGCGCCCGTGCCGAACTTCGCCGCACGGCCGAGCCGGACGATGTGGCACTCACCCCCGCGCTCTATCGTCTGTTTCCTGGCTTGCGCCCGTCGGATGGGCACTTGCGCTTGGCGTATCTCTTGCCTTGCTGCAAACACGCTGCCAAGGCAAAACCGTTGGGTGCGCAACTGGCCGAGGCCAATGTCGCTGAGGCGCGGGTGTTGCAAGTTGCGCGTGCCCATGCACCGCTCGACATGGTTCAACTAAGACGGCTCTTGGCACATATTGAGCCCACCGTGGATTGGTCAGAGTTTGGCCGCATGGTCTGGTACTGGAACGATAGAGCCAAGCGACAACTCGTCGAGGATTTCTACATCGCCCGCTTTACCCCCGCCAAAGGAGAGAAAAAATGACCACCAAGAATTTCATCAATTTTCACGTACTGATCTCCCACAGCCCGTCCTGCCTCAACCGTGACGACATGAACATGCAGAAAACCGCGGTGTTCGGCGGGGTAAACCGGGTGCGCGTTTCCAGCCAGTCTCTGAAACGGGCCATGCGCATGAGCGACTATCACCATGCTGCTTTGGGCGAGCCTTCGGTTCGCACCCGCGATCTGGGCAAACTCAAAGCGCGTTTCACCGAATTGCTCAAAGAGCGTTTTGACGCCGACTTGGTAGGTCGCGCACTGGAATGGATTTCCGGCAAGGAAAGCATTGCCGAAGGGATTGCAGACGATGCTGTGGCGCCGTGGTCGGTGGATGAAGTAGCGCACTTCTGTGAATTGATCCGAGCCGACGAACAAGACATCAAAAAACTGGAAAAACAGATCGAGAAAGAAGCTCGTCCCTTCCGCGAAGCAATGGGCAAGGCCGTCGACATCGCCTTATCTGGACGCATGGCGACGAGCGGCCTGATGAGCAATTTGCCCGTGGACGGCGCGCTCGCCGTCGCCCATGCCATCACCACCCACGCCGTGGAACCCCAGGATGTGGATTGGTTCACCGCCGTGGACGACTTAACCCAAGATGCGGGTGAAACCGGCGCAGGCCACCTCGACACCCAGCAATTTTCCTCCGGCGTGTTTTACCGCTACGCCAGCCTCAACCTCAAGCAACTCCAGGTCAATCTGGGCCTGCTGCCGGATATGAAAAGCGAGGAGACAGCGGAATCGCGCCAGCGTGCGCTGGACATCGCCCGCCATGTGTTCCACCTGCTCGCCACCGTGGTGCCATCTGCCAAGCAGCAATCTTTCGCCGCGCACAACTTGGCGGACTTCGCCATTGTCAGTTTTGCCGACCAGCCCATTTCGCTTGCCAATGCTTTTGAGCAGCCGGTAAAGCGTGATTACAAGAATGCCGGTTTTCTGAAACCGTCCGTTGAAATGCTGGCCGATTACTGGGCACGCATGAACCGGGCATATAGCCTGGATGAGGAAGCGCGGGCTTTTGCAGTGGACGACGGTGCAAAGCTGGGTAACCAGCCGGCACTTGGCTCGCTCAAGGAAATGGAAGCATGGATCACCAATGGCGGCCAAGCCTGAGGAGACTGCCATGCCGCGTTTTCTCATATTACGGTTGGATGGCCCCATGCAGGCATGGGGTACCCACACGTTCGAGGACTTCCGTCCATCGAATCTTTTTCCTACCCGGAGCGGCCTGCTGGGTCTATTGGGTGCCTGTCTCGGTATAGATCGGCGCGATCACGCGGGGCTGGAACAGTTGGCGGCGAGTGTCGAATTCTCCGTGCGAGTGGACCGAAGTGCGCTAAGGCCTGAACTTGAAAAGCCTACGCCGAAGGCAGCCGTGAAGCTACCGGATTACCATACCGTTATTGAAGCTCGACGCGTTAACCGCCCACCTAAGAAAGGGGAAACAATCCAGAGTTGGCGGGAATACCTGTTCGACGCCGCCTTCACCGTGGCCATTGGCGAGAAATCCGGTGCGCCGGTCAGTCTTGAAACCATTGCTCACGCCTTGCGCCACCCATGTTTCACGCCCGTGCTTGGACGGCGCGCTTGCCCGATTGCGCGCCCCTTGCTGGACTGCGGACCCGTGGACGCAGCCGATGCAAAAACCGTATTGGTGAATACTCTCCCCACCGGAGGGATGATCTACGCCGAAGGCGAATGGGTGTCCGATCAACCTATGCAAATTCGCGACGTGCCCATGCACGGGCGGCATCGGCAGTTCGGCACGCGGCAGGTGTATGTACATAAGGAGGAACCATGTTCCTGAGCCGCGTCGAAATCCCCTGGGATGCTGCCCGCAACCCTTATGACCTCCACCGTCAACTGTGGCGATTGTTTCCCGGTGAAGCGCGGGAAGCACGCAGCAGTGGCGAAGAGGAGCGCCAAGGTTTTCTGTTTCGGGTCGAAGAACACCAAACGGGTCGCCCAGCGCGCTTGCTGGTTCAGTCCAGAAGGACGCCGGAAGCAGCGCCAGGGCTGGCGTTGGTTGGCACACGGGAATTCCATCCTCAACCGGTCGCCGGACTACGTCTGAGCTTCCTACTTACTGCTAACCCGGTGAAGACCATCACCGATGGACAACAGGACATAAAGCCAGGCAAGAGGTCGGAGAAGTGCCGTGTGCCTCTGATTCGAGAGGAAGATCAACGTGATTGGCTCACCCGCAAGCTCGCTGGCGCTGCAATGGTCGAGGCGGCGACAGTGCTAACCCATCCGCCGCTCCATTTCCGAAAAGGCAATCGAGGCGGAAAGCTCGTATCTGTTACGTTTGAGGGTGTACTTTGCGTTGAGGAACCGGCCATGCTAACAACCATGCTGGAAAACGGCATCGGCCCCGCCAAAGCCTTCGGCTGCGGCCTTCTCCTTGTCCGACGTATCTGATGTATTGTGCTATCATTTGATAGCACAATTAAGGAGGCCAATCAATGGACACTTTCACTATCCGCGATTTGCGCGAGCGCACCGGCGATCTGGTTCGGGATGCCGAGGCGGGCAAGCTGTCGCTCATTACCAAGCGTGGCCAGCCGGTTTTCCTGGCCGTACCGTTTGACGAAACGCTGGTTAAGGAGGGCGTGCGCATCGACTTGGCGATCAAGCTGTTTGACGAGAACGTTCTGTCGACGGGGCAGGCCACCAAATTGGCCGGGCTTCCGCTGGCAGAGTTTCTGAAAATCTGTTCTGAGCAGGGTGTTCCCGTGGTGCGTTACGAACCCAGCGAAATCGAAGAAGAACTCAAGGCCGTTGATGAATTGCGTCGTCGCTGATGCCGGTCCGCTCATCGCGCTAGCGAAGCTGGAGTTGCTGGATCTTCCTTCTCGCACCTTTGGGAAGATTCTGGTTCCGCAAACTGTGCTGGATGAATGCCGTGAGCAAGTCTACAGCCGTGACACCATGCTGATCGGCGAAGCCGTGAATAACGGCCTTTTCGAGATCAGGGCTGATGTTCCGTGGCCAGAAGGGTTACGCGAGCCTCGGTTGGATGCCGGAGAAATTGCCGCATTGGCAATGGCGTTGCAGTCCCACGCCGGATTGTTGATCGATGAAGCGCGCGGACGGCGCGAGGCCGTGAAGCTGGGGATCAAGGTCGTAGGCGTGTGCGGATTGCTCTTGTTCGCCAAGCGTGAGGGCTGGATTGCCGAAGTGATGCCTTTGCTGGATCACTTGCGTATTTCCGGCTACTACATCTCACCGGCATTGCGTGAGAGTGTTTTGCTGCAATCTGGCGAGGCATAGCGATGGCTGGAATGCTACCGCCATTGAAACCCATCGCCATCAAGGAACGGCTTTCCATCCTGTTCATTGAAAAAGGCCATCTCGATGTGCTGGACGGCGCATTTGTCGTGGTCGATAAAACCGGCGTCCGTGTCCATGTACCCGTGGGTGGTGTGGCCTGCCTGATGCTTGAGCCCGGCACACGAGTCTCCCATGCGGCAGTGGCGCTGGCCGCCCGCGTGGGTACATTGCTGGTGTGGGTGGGCGAAGCAGGGGTGAGGCTTTATTCCTCAGGCCAGCCGGGCGGGGCGCGTGCGGATCGGCTGCTTTACCAGGCCAAGCTGGCACTGGACGATGGCTTGCGGCT
>JAJZSR010000100.1 GCA_021849595.1 Pseudomonadota bacterium
CCCTGGGAGTCGAACCCAGCACCAACGGATTATGCTTACCACTACGGCTTTCGCCGCCCCTTTCGGGTTTGTGGTCTGGACTCTATCTTGCCTTTACGGCCTTCCCGTCGAGTCTCTACACGTTCCTTCCTTGCGGGAGGCTTCGCTCGGTATCAGCCTGGCGGGCCGCCGCCCGCGTTAGCTTTCACCGAATTTGAGAAGTTCTACCTCGAGGCAGAGTGAACTTGCCTCGGGGCAACCCATCGGAATCCGCCATGCGCGGTACGCGTTTAGGCTTCTTCCCTCAAGTCCGCTGCTCTAACCAAGCATGAGCTAGAGGCCCAAAAATCTATTCTCCTTTTTTGATGCGGGCACGACTTTTTCACCCGCGAAGTCTGCGGCCCGAAAGCCCCCACAAGACGGAGCTATCCGTGCCACCGATCACTGGTTCTCAAGAAAGCTCTTGAGCTTTTCCGAACGGCTGGGATGGCGCAGCTTGCGCAATGCCTTGGCCTCGATCTGACGGATGCGCTCGCGCGTCACGTCGAACTGCTTGCCCACTTCTTCGAGGGTGTGATCCGTGTTCATCTCGATGCCGAAACGCATGCGCAGTACCTTGGCCTCGCGCGGTGTCAGGCTGTCCAGGACATCGCGGGTGGCGTCCCGCAGGCTGGCGTAGACCGCCGAATCGGCCGGCGCGATGGTGCTCTGGTCCTCGATGAAATCCCCCAGGTGGGAATCCTCGTCGTCGCCGATGGGCGTTTCCATGGAAATCGGCTCTTTGGCGATTTTCATGATCTTGCGGATCTTGTCCTCGGGCATTTCCATCTTGACCGCGAGCGTCGCCGGGTCGGGTTCCTGCCCGGTTTCCTGCAGGATCTGGCGGCTGATGCGGTTCATCTTGTTGATGGTTTCTATCATGTGCACCGGGATGCGGATGGTGCGTGCCTGGTCGGCGATCGAGCGCGTGATGGCCTGGCGGATCCACCAAGTGGCATAAGTCGAGAATTTGTAGCCGCGCCGGTATTCGAACTTGTCCACCGCCTTCATCAGGCCGATGTTGCCCTCCTGGATCAAATCCAGGAACTGCAGGCCGCGGTTGGTGTATTTCTTGGCGATGGAAATCACCAGACGCAGGTTGGCCTCGATCATCTCGCGCTTGGCACGGCGCGCCTTGGCCTCGCCCATGGACATCTGCTTGTTGATGTCCTTCAGCATCGCCAACGGCAGGCCCGCTTTCTGCTCGATGGCAGCAAGCTTTTCCTGGTACTCGCGCAGTTCATACTGGTAGCGCGCCAGCACAGAGCTGTACGCCTTCTTGGCGCCGAGCTCATGGTCCAGCCAGGCCTGATTGGTTTCGTTGCCCGGGAAGGTTTTCATGAAATGCGCGCGCGGCATGCCCGCGGTGTTCACGCTTACGCCAAGAATCCTGCGCTCCAGGGCGCGGATACTCTCCACCGTGGCGCGCAAGCTATCGCACAGCGCTTCCACCTGCTTGACCGAAAAGCGGATCCCCATGAGCTGCTCGGTGATCTCGGCCTGCGCCGCCTTGCAGGCCTTGCTCTCCAGCCCGGACTTGGCGAGGGCCGCCTGCATTTTTTTATAGGCTTTCTGGATCGCGGCGAAACGCTCCAAGGCCTCGGCCTTGAGCTGGGCGAGGTTGGCCGCAGCCGCGGCGGCGCCGTCGTCGTCTTCCTCTTCTCCCTCCGCGGCAGCCAGTTCTTCCTCCTCGCCGCCTTCGCCATAGCCTTCCTCGGCGTTTTCGGCATCGACGAAGCCATCCACCAGCTCATCGATGCGGATCTGGTCGGTCCTGACCTGTTCCACCAGATCGAGAATCTGGCCGATGCTCATGGGACACGAGGAAATGGCCTGCACCATATTCTTCAAGCCTTCCTCGATGCGCTTAGCGATTTCGATCTCGCCCTCGCGGGTCAACAGCTCGACGCTGCCCATCTCGCGCATGTACATGCGCACCGGATCGGTCGTGCGGCCGAACTCGGCGTCCACGGTGGACAGGGCCTGCTCGGCCTCCTCCACGACATCCTCGTCCGCCACCGGCGCCGGGGCTTCGGCCATGAGCAGGGCTTCGGCATCGGGTGCTTCGTCGAACACCTGGATGCCCATGTCGTTGATCATGCCGACGATGCCCTCGATCTGCTCGGCATCCAGCATGTCGTCGGGGAGGTGGTCATTCACCTCGGCGTAGGTCAGATAACCCCGTTCCTTGCCGAGCAGAATGAGATTCTTGAGCCGCGTGCGGCGCGCTTCCTGCTCCGCCGGAGAAATCGGCGTTTCCTGCGCCTGGCTGGCGCGCGCCAGCGCCGCGTCTATCTTCCTTTGGTTCTTTTTCATGTCGGCCGCCGTGGGTTTGGCCTTGCCTTTGACGGGGATACTTGCCATTGCCTGTCCTAGAAATCTTTGAGCAAAAGCTCATGGAAAACATTACATTGTACGCGATTTGCCCATGTCTTTTCCAGGCAAGAAACAAGCCAGGAATCCTGCCGCCCATCGGCGCACAACTGATTCTTTACATGGGGGCGGAACGCAAAAGTTCCAGAAGCTCGCGTCCCTCTTCTTCGCTCAATGCGTCCTTCGACGACAGCGCCTCGATGCGCCGCTTGCGCCACAGGTCGAACAGGCGGCGCCGGGCGCCGGCGAATTCCTCCGCGGCATCGAAATCCTCGCCCCATTCCATGGCCTCACCGAGCAGCGCCTGCAATTCACTTTCCACGGGCATACCGCGTGCGGATTCCAGCAGCAGCGCAGTGGACTTGCCTGCCTGGCCGCGCAGCCAGCCGAGCAGTTCCGCCAGTTGGCCGGCGTAGGGCTCCCCCTCGACCACTTGGTCGACATCGATCTGGGACGCCCACGAGGGTTCCAGGACAAGCAGACGGGCAAGCTGCCGATAGAGCACTTGCATGGGCGCGGCCGAGGCCGCCCGACCTCCCGCCGCAGCGGGTACCCGCCCGAACAGGCGATCGCCCTCCCGCTCGCCCAGGCCCAGACGCTGAGCGAGTTCGCGCCTCACCATACGTGCCAGATAAGGGGCCCCCAACTTGGCCAGCAGAGGCTGCGCCTGCTTGAGTACGCGAGCGCGCGCCTCGGCCGTCTGCGGCGTACCCTCCCCGGCGAGCTGCTGCACCAGATAGACCGAAAGGGGCACGGCCTGCCCGGCCATGAAGGCTTCGAACGCCTCGACCCCGCGAGTGCGCACATAGGTATCGGGATCTTCGCCCTCCGGCAGGAACAGAAAAAATACCTCTTTGCCGTCGGTCAGCGCCTCCAAAGTATTTTCCAGCGCGCGCCAGGCGGCCTTGCGGCCCGCCGTGTCGCCGTCGAAACAGTAATACACCCGGTCCGCCTGCCGCAGGAGGAGACGCGCATGCGTGGGCGTGGTCGCGGTGCCCAGGGTCGCCACTGCGTAATCGATGCCGAACTGCGCCAAGGCCACGGTATCCATGTAGCCCTCGGTCACCAGCACCCGGTTGTTTGCGCGTATGGCAGCGCGCGCCTCGAACAAGCCGTAGACCTCCGAACCTTTGCTGAACAATGGGGTTTCCGGGGAATTGAGATATTTGGGCTCGCCCTGGTCGAGCACCCGCCCGCCGAACCCGACGATGCGGCCTTTGCCGTCCCGGATGGGGAACATGATGCGGTCGCGGAAGCGGTCGCGCCGGCCGCGCTCACCGTCGCTCACCAAACCGACGGTGGCCAACTCCGCCCGCTGGTAGTCGGCAAAGGCGCCGGCCAGCGCTTGCTGCGCCGGCGGAGCATAACCCAGGCCGTAGCGCGCGGCGATCTCGCCGGTGAGGCCGCGCTTCTGCAAGTAGGCGATGGCGCGCGGCGAAGCCTTGAGCTGTTCGCGGTAATAGCGCGCCGCCTGCCCCATGAGGTCGTACAAATCGGCGCCGGCCTTAGGCCGGCTTACCGCTCCCGCCTCCTGCGGCACGGTCAATCCCGCGTCTGCCGCCAGCACTTCGACTGCCTCGACGAAACCCAGGCCCTCGTAGGCCATGAGAAACCCTATCGCGCTGCCATGGGCGCCGCAGCCGAAGCAGTGGTAGAACTGCTTGCTCGGGCTGACCGTGAAGGAAGGGGTTTTTTCCTGATGGAAAGGGCAGCAGGCCTGATAATTCTGGCCCGCCTTCTTGAGCGGAACGCGACGGTCGATGACGTCGACGATGTCTACCCGCGCCAGCAATGTGTCGATGAAGTCCCGCGGTATCATCGCCCCCGCCCCGGCGCGGGAGTCAACCGGCCAGCCGCGCCTTGACCTGCGCCGATACCCGGGACAGGTCGGCCCTGCCCGCCAGCCTGGGCTTGAGCAGCGCCATGACGCGGCCCATGTCCTTGGCCGTCAGCGCCCCGGTTTCGGCAAGCGCCGCTGCGATGGCGGTTGCGATTTCCGCCTCGCTGAATGGAGCCGGCAAATACACCGACAGCACTTCGATCTCGGCCTTTTCCGCCGCCGCCAGATCGGTGCGTCCGCCGGCTTCGAACTGGGTGATGGCTTCGCGGCGCTGCTTGATGAGCTTTTCCACGATGGCCAGAACGGCGGCGTCATCCAGCTCCACCCGCTCGTCGACTTCCTTCTGCTTCATGGCGGCGGTCAGCATGCGCAGCGTCGACAGGCGTTCGGCCGCACGCGCCTTCATGGCGGCCTTGACGTCGTCCAGGATACGGGTTTTCAGGTCCATGGCGGCTCCAGTGCAAAAAGGCGGGGTTAAGCCCGCCTCGCGCCAATTTTGAGGTGGGAAAATTCAGTACATCTTGGGCGGCAGCATCTGGCTGCGCAGCCGCTTGTGCGTGCGCTTCACCGCGGCGGCCAGCTTGCGCTTGCGCTCGGCCGTGGGTTTCTCATAGAACTCGCGCGCGCGCAGTTCGGTCAGCAGGCCGGTCTTTTCCACCGCACGTTTGAAGCGGCGCAGGGCAACGTCGAAGGGCTCGTTCTCTTTGACCTTGATGTGGGGCATGGCGAAGATTGCTTCCTTGTCCGGGAAAAAGGGCGAATAATACGCGCCTCCCAGCCTTTTTTCCATCCCATGCGGGTGCTCGGCATCGAATCCTCCTGCGACGAAAGCGGCGTGGCGATTTTCGACACCGTGCGCGGCCTGCTGGCCCACCGCCTGTACTCCCAGATCGCCATGCACCGCGACTATGGCGGCGTCGTCCCGGAGCTAGCATCGCGCGACCATGTCCGGCGCATCGTACCGTTGATCCGGGACACCTTGGCCGCCGCCGACTGCGAGCTCACCGATCTCGACGGCGTTGCCTACACCGCAGGCCCGGGGCTGGCGGGAGCCCTTCTGGTGGGCGCCGGGATTGCCCGCGGTCTGGCTTACACTCTGGAAATCCCGGCGGTAGGCGTACACCATCTGGAAGGGCATCTGCTATCGCCCTTGCTTTCCCGCGAACCGCCCGCTTTTCCCTTTGTCGCCCTGCTCGTTTCCGGGGGACATACTCAATTGATGCAGGTTGCCGGCGTGGGACGCTACGAACTGCTGGGCGAGACGCTGGACGACGCCGCGGGCGAAGCCTTCGACAAGACCGCCCAACTGCTGGGCCTGGGCTATCCGGGCGGGCCGGCCATCTCGCGCCTGGCGCAGGAGGGAGACACCGCGCGTTACGCCTTGCCGCGTCCCATGCTCGGCAGCGGCGACCTCAACTTCAGCTTCAGCGGACTCAAAACGGCGGTGGCCACACTGCGCCGCAAGCACCCGGAAGACGCCGCCCGGGCCGACATCGCGGCCGCTTTCCAGGCCGCCATGTGCGACATCCTCACGGCCAAGTCGCTGGATGCCCTGCGCCGCACGGCCAGCCGCCGCCTGGTGGTGGCCGGCGGGGTGGGTGCCAACCGGCAGTTGCGCGCGGCACTGGTCGCCGGCTGCGAAACCCTGGGAGCGCAGGTCTTCTTCCCCGAGCCCGAGCTGTGCACCGACAACGGCGCCATGATCGCCTACGCTGGCGCCTTGCGCCTGCGGGAGGGGGAAAATATCGCCGGCTTCGACGTGCGCCCGCGCTGGGAACTGGACAGCCTGGCCGCCCCCCGGGGCTGATCCGAACGCCGCCTCTTCAATAGCGGCCGAAAAACGGATAGGCCTGCCGCACCCAGCGTAGGAAACCTTCCCCGCCGGGAAGCTTCACGAGCAATTCCGGGAACAGCAACAGGCCGACGACCAGCGCCAGGACACAGATCAGCAGCACGGTGAAAAATATGCTTTCCGGCCGCAATACGCCCCAATAGCGCATGGCCAGAAACATCACGTCCTTGCGGTGCTCGGCCAGACGCAGCCAACGACGCAGCAAAGAAGCGGCCAGATAGACGGCGTAGCCGCCCATGAGCGAGGCGAACAGGATACGGAAGATACCGAAGAGGTCGATCTCACCGCCGATCCAGCGGTGGTACATCCAGGATACCGCGCCGACCAGCAAAGACGCGGTCACGGCAATGCTCACGTTGTAGAACATGCGCCGCCGCTCGCGCGCCAGATCTTGCTGCCGGCGGATGAAGAAATCGTCCACTTCGCGCTTGAAGTATTCGACGCGGTCCTGCACCAGGCTGGTGATCTCCGCCTTGGCCACGGCAATGCGCGCATCCAGCACTTGCGAAAGCTGCAAGGCGGCGTAATCGACCAGTTCGCGTACGTCGTCCTTGGTGAATTGGCGCTGGGCATGGATTTCGGCGGAGATCTTGTCCAACTTGGCGTCGATTTCCTTACCCGCCTCCTCGATGACGTCGCGCAGTTCGGTGCCGGCTTCCCTGACCCCCTCCCGCACCACTAGGCCCAAGCGTTCGCCGGCCTGGTGAATGGCGTCGCGGGAAACCTCTTTTAGGGACTCCCGAGCATAGTTCATTTCCTTTTCGAACCAGGCCATGAACCTTACCCGGCTGTCACGGGGAAAGACGTGCTTTCAGGGGCGCGATTTGCCAAAGCGCTTTTCCTCCCCTGCGAGCAGACGCCGGATGTTGGCGCCATGGCGCCAGAACACCAGCAGGGCAAGCAGCACGAGCACGGGCACGTACCCGTCCCCCAGCCAGGCCGCGCAAAGCGGCACGAGCGCGGCGGCCGTGAGCGCGGCCAGCGAAGAAATCCGGGTGGCGGCAAACACCGCCAGCCAAACCAGCAAAGCTGCCGCGGCGACGCTCCAGTCGAGCGCCAGGAGCGCGCCGAGGGCAGTCGCCACCCCCTTGCCGCCGCGAAAACCGAAAAACAGCGGGAAAACATGGCCCAAAAACACGGCGAGCACCGTTCCTTCGACCACCCAGGGCGCAAGTCCCAGCTTCGGCGTGGCCTGAACCGCCAGCGCCACCGCCGCCCAGCCCTTGGCCAGATCCCCCGCCAGCGTCAGCAATGCGGCACTCTTGCGCCCGGAGCGCAGCATGTTGGTAGCGCCCGGGTTGCCCGAGCCGACCGAGCGCGGGTCGGGCAAGCCCATGAGGCGGCTCACGATCACTGCAAAGGAGAGCGATCCCAACAGGTAGGCGCTCGCCAGCACCAGGAGTGAATAAAGGTTTTGCATTAAAATCCGGGGTTTTGCGACCGCGCACGGGCCATGGATATTCTGTTTCTGCGGGACTTTCGGCTGCAACTCATTATCGGCATTTACGAGTGGGAACGCAAAATCCCGCAACCCGTACGCCTCGATCTGGAAATCGGCCTGCCCGACCACAAGGCCGGGGACACCGACGACGTAGCCGACACCATCAATTACGGCGACGTGGCAGCGCGCATCGTCGAGCGATTTTCTTCCCAGCCGTTCGAACTGGTGGAGACGGTGGCGGAGAAGATCGCCCGCTTGGTGCTGGACGAATTCGGCGCGCCCTGGGTGAAAGTCAGCGTCACCAAATTCGCCATCGTGCGCGGCATCAAGGAACTGGGCATCGTCATCGAGCGCAGTCGCTGAAACAGGCTCAGCCGCGCGGGTGATGCCGCTCGTGCAGGCGCTTCAGGCGCTCGCGCGCGACATGGGTATAGATTTGCGTCGTCGAGATGTCGGCATGGCCCAGCAGCAGTTGTACCACGCGCAAATCCGCGCCATGGTTGAGCAGATGGGTGGCGAAGGCATGCCGCAACGTGTGCGGCGAAACCGCCGTGCGAATGCCGCCCGTGCGTGCGAGCAGCTTGATGCGGTACCAGAACGCCTGGCGCGTCAGCGCACCGCCGCGCGGGCTGACGAAGACCAGATCGCTTTGCCGGCCCGCCAGCAAGGCCTCCCTGGCTTCGCGCAAGTAGCGCTCGATCCAGTCCATGGCCACCTCGCCCAGCGGCACCACCCGGTCCTTGCCGCCCTTGCCGGTCACCCTGGCCATGCCGGCGCGCAGGTCGAGGTGCAGCAATTTGAGCCCCACCAGTTCGGACACCCTGAGGCCGGTGGCGTACAAGGTTTCCAGCATGGCGCGATCGCGCAGGCCGAGGGGTTTGGCGAGATCGGCGGCGCTGAGGAGGGCCTCGACCTCCGCCTCGGATAGGCCTTTGGGCAGGCTGCGGGGCAGTTTGGGGTGGTCCAGGTGCTCGGTAGGATCGGCGCCAACCAAGCCTTCGCGCACCAAGTAGCGATAAAACCGCTTGAGGCTGGAGGTGTAGCGCGCCGCGCTTTTGGCGCTCCTGCGGCGCGCCAGGCAGACCGCGAGCCAGGCCTGCAGATCGTTGGCGGATGCGCTTTCCAGCGAGGCGCCCCGTTCGCGCCCCAGCCACGCCGCGTAGGCGCCCAAATCCCGCCGGTAGGCCGCCAGGGTATTGGCAGCGAGGCCATCTTCCAGCCACAGATGATCGCAGAAGCGATCAATCAGGGCATCGCTCATGGGCCAGCAGCCAGCGCTTGACCGTCAACGGAAAATCACTTTGCCCGTGCATGAACCCCCCAAGGCCGCGGCTATTCACCACGCGGTGGCAAGGCACGATGATGGGCAGGGGATTCCCTCCACAGGCCTGGCCCACGGCGCGGGGCGAACTGCCCAGGCTTGCGGCCAGCTCGCCGTAGGTTCTGGTGCGTCCGCGCGGGATGGCGCACAGCGCCTGCCAAACCTTT
>JAJZSR010000101.1 GCA_021849595.1 Pseudomonadota bacterium
CGCCCAGCCGCGCCTGCTGGACACGGTATGGCCAGTGCTCGCGCCGCTGCTGCGGCGCTGACGGCGCGGGCGGCAGGCTCAGTCGAACATCTTCTTGGCGATGGCCGCGACGTGCTGCCCCTGGTAGCGCGCGATAGAAAGTTCGTTGGCGCTGGGCATGCGGCTGCCGTCGCCTTTGCTCAGGGTGGTGGCGCCATAGGGCGTGCCGCCGGAAATCTCGTCCATGTTGGTGAGGCCGGCACAAGCGTACGGTACGCCTACCACCACCATGCCGTGATGCAGCAAGGTGGTGTGGAAAGAAGTGATGGTGGTTTCCTGGCCGCCGTGCTGCGTCGCGGTGCTGGCGAACACGCTGCCGATCTTGCCCACCAGCTTGCCCTGCTGCCACAGATTGCCGGTGCGGTCGAGAAAATTCCTCATCTGCCCGCACATGTTGCCGAAGCGCGTGGGAGTGCCGAAGATGATGGCATCGTACTCGCCCAGTTCGTCCGGCTCGGCGACGGGCGCGGCCTGGTCGATCTTGGCATGTATGGCGGCCGCCGTCTCAGGCGGCATGCTCTCCGGCACACGCTTGAGTGTCACCTCGGTGCCGGCGACGGCACGTGCGCCTTCGGCCACTTCCTGGGCCATGCGCTCGACATGGCCCCAGGTGCTGTAATAGAGAACGAGCAGCTTGCTCATGCAACCTCCTTGACGTCGGAAAAAACAGAAGGCCATGGTGCGCCGCCCTGTCGGAGCTGAACAGGCGGCGTGCATGAATGAGTCCTTCGAAAAATCCGTTCGGCGGGCCGCGGTACTTAAGCCGCCGCGAAAAGATTCCTCAGTTGGGCTAGGATGGGCAAACAGCCTATCTTTTCATGTGCATGACGGGAGGCCGCGATGCGACTGCTGCTGATCAATCCCCGATTTCCTGAAAGCTTCTGGAGCTTTCGCTGGGCCCTGGAGGAACTGCTGCCGGGCAAGCGCACGCTCAATCCGCCCCTGGGCCTGGCCACGCTTGCCGCGCTGTGTCCGCCCAACTGGCAGGTCGAGATCGTGGACGAAAACGTCGAACCCGTGCCGCTCGAGCCCGAGGCCGATCTGATCGGCATCTGCGGCATGGGCGTGCAGTACCCGCGCCAGAAAGAGCTGCTCGGCCACTACCGCGGCCGGGGCTATCGCACCGTGGCGGGCGGCAGCTACGCGTCCCTGTGCCCGGAAAAATACGCCGCCCTTGCGGACACCGTGGTAGCGGGCGAAGCGGAATACATCTGGCCGCAGTTCTGCCGCGATTTCGAAGCGGGTGCGCCGCAGCCTTTTTACCGGGAAAGCGGAACGGTGGACCTGGCGGACTCCCCCACGCCGCGCTTCGATCTGCTCAAGCTTGAGAACTACACTTCGGTCGCCATGCAGTTTTCCCGCGGCTGCCCCTATCGCTGCGAATTCTGCGACATCATCGTCATGTTCGGGCGCAAGCCGCGTACCAAGTCCCTGCCGCAGGTGGGGCGCGAACTGGACGCGCTGCGGGCGCTGGGCAAGCACAGCGTCTTTTTCGTGGACGACAACCTGATCGGCCACAAAGCCGTGGCCAAGGACTTGTTGCGCTATCTCGCCGACTACCAGCGCAGGCACGATTACGCCTTTACCTTCGGCACGGAGGCATCGATCAACCTGGCGCAGGACGAGGAACTGATGGCGCTGTTCCGCGCGGCCAATTTCACCTGGGTGTTCATCGGCATCGAGAGCCCGGACCCGGAAAGCCTGAAGGAAACGCACAAGACACAGAACCTGCAGGAGGATTTATTGACCTCGGTGCGCCGCATTTATGCGCACGGCATCGACGTGCTGGCGGGCTTCATCGTCGGCTTCGACAACGACACCCTGGAGACCTTCGAGCTGCAATATCGTTTCATCATGGACTCTGGCATCCAGACCGCCATGGTGGGCCTGCTCACGGCCCTGCCGCGCACGCCCCTGTACGAGCGCCTGAAACGGGAGGGCCGCCTGATCGCGGAGGCCGGCGATACCGACAACACCAAGCTGGGCACCAACTTCATTCCCAAGCGGATGTCCTATGACGCCATGGTGGATGCCTATCGTGCCCTATACCGCAGGCTGCAAAGCGACCGCGGCATCGCCGACCGCATCCGCAACAAGCTGCGCTACCTGGCGGTGCCGCCCTACCGCAGCGAGTTCTCCCTCACGCAGCGCGCCGGCATTGTCGCCCGGCTGCTGGCCAAGGGCATTCTTCCGGGCGGCTGGCCGCGCATCTACCATTTCCTGCGCACGGTGCCCTTCCTGGCCCCCGCCAAGTTTCCCGAGGTAGTGGTGGAATGGATTACCGGTCTTACTATGCTGGACTACGTGTGCCGCCACTTCGACCTGGCGCCCATGAAAAACCGGGTGGAGCGCCTGGTGGCCGCCACGCGCGAGGTCATCGCCGCCTATCTGAACGAAGGCCGGGCGACCCTGTCACTGCGTTACGCCGCGGTGCCCCATCTGTCCCTCAGTCTGGAAGGTCTCTTGGACCGCAAATTCTTTCGCCGCACGGCGCGCCACCTAGTACGCATCCTCAAGCAAACGCCCTCGCTCGTGACGCTGCGCATCGAGGCGCTGCCTTCGCAGGAGTCGCGCCACGTCCAGCGCCTGCTCAAGCGCCTGCGCCGCTACGGCGACCGCATTTACATCGAGATCGACGAAAAAATCCGCCCGCGGCTCGCGATCGATACCTCCATTTTCCATCTGGTGCCATCGCACGCCGGTGATTACGGGCCACGCGCCTGAACAGGCTTTGGTTCAGCTCCTCTCATCGGCTGCCCGCATACGCCCCGGCGCTGCGGCCGGCGCCGGCACCCATTGCATGACCTGGGACAGCAGCGCGCCGTCCAGGCTGGCGTTGGCCTCGAATTTGCCCGCGTAGGCGAGACCCTCCTGGCCCAATTCGTAGCAATTGGAACCGCTGATATCCATGAGCAGCGCAGGCATGCCGGCCTCCTGAAAGGCGGCATGGCGCTTGACGAAAAAATGGCTGCAGCACATGCCGACATAGGCCTGGGTGCCCGCGGCTTTGAGCTCACCCAGCGTCGTGCGCAAATGTTCGTAGCCGGTCACGGTGACGACGGCCATGCCGCGCTCGCGCCCCAGCCGATAGGCCTCGCCCACTTCACACAAGCCGCATTCGGAGCAGCCTTCGCGATGGCGCCATTTGCACCAGTTCGGCTTGGCGCAATAGGGCACCAGCATCGCGCCGGCACTCGCCAGCGTCATTTCCACGGGCAGCCCGGAGCCGTCGTCGTAGAGCATGAGGCGCGCATCGCAGAGCCCACGACGCTGCTTGAAGGCGTCGGTTTCGAGCGCGAGGGCCAGCACGCGCGTGACATCGGCCACGGAGAAGCCCACCGGTTCGGCGCGGGCGAGGCTGAAGACACGATGCACCGCACCTTCGATCATGCAGGGGGTGCGGCCCGCCACGGCCGTTTCGATCTGCTCGAACAAGGTGTCGGGAACGACCTGTACGTCGGCCTCCAGTTCGGCGCGCGCGATCGCCCCGGTTTGTGCATCGCACGCCACCCGTGCGCGCAGCACCCCGCCGGGGGTGCGCCAGACCGCTTCCGAACCCATTGCGCCGTCATCGTCCGGCGGCGGGCAGGTTTCCGGCGCGCCATCTTCTTCCGCGCGCGCAACGAGGTCTTCGAAGACGGCGATGCCGGCAGGCTGGAACTCCAGGCCGAAACTTGCCCCGATACGCTCCGTCAGGACAGCCTGGAGATCCTGCGGCGCGCAGGCATTCGCCAGCCGGGGGGCAAGGGGCGCATAGCGGGCGCGGGCATCGGCCAGCCCGTCCGCGGACAATTTCTCCGTCGGCACGCTTAGAGTGCACAGCGCCGTCTCGACATCGACCTCCAGCAGCAGAGTGGCGAAAAGCAGCAGGGAGTCGCCCGCCGACGCCAGATAGGCCGAGGCACATTTGCGGCCGTCGATTTCCAGGTCGTTCGGGAAAGCATAGGCCGCCTCGATGCCGCAAGCCTTGAGCGCCTCCCCCAGTGCCCTGCAAAAGCGTTCCAGCAACGCCGCCGGCTTCATGGCGCGCCAGGGCTGCCGGCGCCGGATCAACAGACTCACGCCCTGCTGTGCGGGGTCCAGGTAGATCGCCCCGCCGCCGCTTGCGCGACGGACGATGTCTATGCCGCGGCGGCGGCAGAAGTCCTCGCGCAGTTGCGTATGGATGCTTTGGTAACGCCCCAGGCACGCGGTGGGACGGCTGCGATGAAAGCGCAGAAAGTCGCCGCATTGCCCGCCTTGGTGGCTTTGCAAAAGCAACCGGTCGAAGTCCATGTTGACGCGGCCGGAGCGCAGGCCCGTGTCGGCCGACAGGGCCGGTCCCGATTGGTAATTTTCCATATAGGCGTCCGCTGCCTTGGTGATCACGATCCCTGGCGCATGCGCATGCAAGCGCCCGGCCCGACTGAGGCAAGTGCCGCGACACTTGCCTTCCCGGCCGGAAATAAACATAATGCTACCTGTTTATCCTTAAATTGTCCTGGTATGCGCTGCCGGGCCTTGACCAAGGTCAATGGCCGCCCGTGCCGGACGGGGCAGGATGGACACGGCTTTTGCCCTTTCGCCCGAAAGGAGACTTTTTTTATGGCATCGCAGGAATCCCCATTCACCATGCTCGACGAGGCCGCCATCGCCGGCGCCCCGCTCAGGCACGATCCCTACGATTACGCATTCGTCGAGCAGGCCATACCGCCGCACTACAAGAACGAGGTGCTGGCCGACGCCCCCCGCATCCCGGACCGCGGCAGCTACGGCCTGCCCAGCCTGCGCTTCGGGCCGCGCTTCGGCACGGTCATCCAGGATTTGCTGAGCCCGCGCTTTCGCCGCTTGATGGAAGAGAAATTCGATCTCGATCTGAGCAAGCGCCCGCCGGTGATCCTGATGATGGGCAACACCACCGGCCACTACAACGAGGGTTACGCCCATCCCGATTCGAAGCACAAGATCGTCACCGTCATCCTGGGCTTCAGCCGCGAATGGCCTTATGAGCGCGGCCGCCTGCGGGTGCTGCGCAGCGCCGACCGCGAAGATTACGCTTTCGAATTTCCGCCCGAGTTCGGTCGCATGCTCATGTTCAGAGTCTGCGACCATTCCTGGCATGGCTTCCTGCCTCAGAAGGGTCCGCGCATGAGTCTGCAGCTATGTTTCTCGGATTCGGAGCGCTATGTGAGAAGCGAGTACATGCGCCACGGCCTGAGCGCTTTCGCAAAATCGGTGCCGCTACTCAAAAAAATCATCGAATGGGCGCCGAAATAACCCTGCCTTCTCCGCGAACCCGCACGGGAGCACGCGCATGAGTATTTTCGACCTGCCCGATGCCAACGCCATAGCGCGCCATTTCCGCCGCGCCCTGCTCGATGCCACGCGCCACGAATCGCCCTACCGGCGCTGGAGCCTCATCGACGCGCTGCCCGAGGCGGTGGGCATGAACCTCATCAGCCTGCCCATCGTTCCGCTGCAAATCGATGACTGCCACGGCGTGCGCGACACCGACAACTCCAGAAGAACCTTCTTCACACCCGCGCTGCAGGCCGATTTTCCGGTCTGCACCCTGCTGGCGCAGGCCCTGCAGCGCCCCGAAGTCGCGCACCTGATGGGTAAGACCTGCGGCTTCGACGCCACGGGCAGCTTTCTGCGCATGGAATACATGCAGGACATCGACGGTGCCTGGCTGGAACCGCACCGCGACGTTCCCGAGAAACTGTGCTCCATGGTCATCTACTTGTGCACCGGACCCCACGCCCGGGATTGGGGTACCGACATCTATGACGAGGAGCGCCGCTGGATCGGCCGCTCTTCGGGCGATTTCAACACCGGAACGATATTCGTCGCCGGACCGAATACCTGGCACGGCTTCGAGAAGCGCAAGATCGCCGGCATCCGGCGTCTGATGGAGATCAACTATGTCCACCCCAGCTGGCGGGATCGCAACCAGCTCTCTTTCCCCGATCAACCGATTCCGGCGCTGTGACGCGGCCATGCCCGCCGGCGTTGCGCACAAAACCTTTCATGGAGCGAATGGGAGCGCCGAACATTTTCTCGTGGTCACGGCGCCCGCGGACGGTACCTGGGCCGAGCAACTGCACGCCGTCGAGGCGCGCTATGCCGAGGCGCTAAACGGCGCGGGGCTGGCGCCGGAGAGCGCGGTCTTCCGCCGCATTTTCGTGAGCGACGTGCTCAATCAGGCGGAGGATGTGCAGCGCAGCAGCCTGGCGCAGGACGCCCCGGACAGCCCGGTGGCCGTTTCCATCATCCAGCAGCAGCCCCTGCCGAGGGCGAAAATCGCGCTGTTCGCCTATCACCTGAGCAGCCCTTCGCCCATCGCCAAGCGCCGGCTTTCGCATCGTCATGTGCTGGTGGAAAGCGGCGGCCTAAGCCATCTCTGGAGTACGCGCCTATGCGCGGAAGCCACGACCGGTCCGGCGTCGGCGCAGGCACAAACGCGACAGGTGTTCGAAGAGCTCTCGCAGGCACTCGCCGGCCAGGGCGGCACCATGCGCGACCACTGCCTGCGCACCTGGATTTATCTCAAGGACGTGGACGTGTTCTATCACGGCATGGTCAAGGCCCGCACCGAACTGTTCGCGCACCACGGCCTGACGGACCGGACCCATTACATTGCCAGCACGGGCATCGAAGGCGCTTGCGCACACCAGTACGATGTGGTGGCCATGGACGCTTATTCCGTGCTGGGCCTGGCGCCGGAGCAGGTGTCCTACCTCAACGACTTCGGCAGGATGTGCCCCACCCGCGACTACCAGGTCACGTTCGAGCGCGGTACCCGCGTCGCCTATGCCGATCGCGCGCATTTTTTCATTTCCGGCACCGCCAGCATCGACCGCGAGGGGCGTGTCGTCCATCTGAATGACGTCGTCGCGCAGCTCGGCCGCGCGCTGGAAAACGTGCAAGCCCTGCTGCGCGCCGGCGGCGCGGACCTGGCCGACATGATGTATTTGCTGGTCTACCTGCGCGATCCCTCCGACCATCAGGCCGTACGCGCCTACCTCGACGACCGCCTCCCCGAGCTGCCCGCAGTCATCCTGCACGGCGCAGTCTGCCGGCCGGAATGGCTGATCGAAGTCGAGGGCGTCGCCGTTGCCGACCTACCCCACCCGGCATTGCCTTCGTTCGCCTGACGAAAGTAAGGTGCAGGATTTCTCCGCCGCTGCATCGCGTCGCTGACGCACACGGATGACCCCTGGGCTCGTCTGCCACGTTCAAATAATTACTGTTTAATTATTAACAACCTGTTGAGCAAAAAAACAGCTTGGGTATAGCCCGAGCAGACTATCCGCGCAGCTTCGCGCGCCGGATCAAGTGTCACAGCCTCCTGTCAGGATGAAGTTCCTTCAACAACCCTCAGTGGAGGCACCGTGCAATACAAGAACGCATTCCTGGGCCATAGAGCCTATTTCAGTAGGTTTTGTACCCCGCGCCATCACCATTTGGGGTGCAGTGCTAGGCGCGAGCCGCGCGGTTTGGTCATTCCACACGAGCGGCGAACAACAACGCAATGCGCCCCAAGTGGGGACGGCCCTCCGGGTTGCGTCCAGAAAGGGCGTCTGCTTTGTCGCGCGGCTCACCTATGGAATGACCATAGGCTTCGCCCCGCTTCGCGCATCCATCCCTTTCTGTACCCAACGCGGAGCATGAAACCTACTGAAATAGGCTCTAAGCTCAAGCGCATCGTGGCCGGCGTAAGTCTGGCTTGTTTCGGCTTTTCGGCCTTAGGCATTCCGACGCTCGCCGCGGCCAAGCAGATGGACGACGATGCCGCGCAATACCGCACCGCCACGCCGATCAAGCATCTCATCGTCATCATCGGCGAGAACCGCACCTTCGACCATGTCTTCGGCGCCTATCGTCCGCCCCGCGGACAGACGGTGGCCAACCTGCTCTCCAAAGGCATCATCAACGCGGATGGTTCACCCGGCCCCAACTTCGCGCTGGCCGCCCAATACAGCGCCAAGGTCACCAGCAAGTACACGCCGAGCCCCGCGACCAAGACGCCGTACAGCGTGCTGCCGCCGCCGCTCACGGGCAGCGCGAACACCAACGCAAGCGATACCAATCCGCCGCCCCTCGCCTCTCTTTCGCTCGCCACCACGGTGGAGAGCGGCGCGCTGCTGCCCATGGACCTGCCCCTGCTCACCACCGGCGCCACTGGCCTGCCCAAGCATAGCGTCGACACCCGCATCGCCAATGCCGGCAATCTGCCCAGCGGTCCTTTTCCGCTCACGCCCAGCCTGACGGATGACGACTACGCCGCCAGCCCCGTGCATCGCTTCTACCAGGCTTGGCAGCAGTCCGATTGCAACGTGGCCTACGCGACGCCTGCCAATCCCAGCGGCTGCGCGATGGACTTGTTTCCCTGGGTCGAGGTGACCGTGGGGGCGGGCAGCAACGGCAAGCCGCAGCCCGCCGGCTTCAATGACCAGAGCACCGGCGAGGGCTCCACCGCCATGGGCTTCTACAACGTCAACAACGGCGATGCGCCTTACCTCACGCTGCTGGCGCGCACCTATTCCATGAGCGACAACTACCACCAGGGCGTGCAGGGCGGCACTGGCGCCAACCACGTCATGATCGGCGCCGCGGATGCGGTTTACTACACCGACGGCCAGGGCCACCCGGCCACGCCGCCCGCGAACCAGATCGAAAATCCCGATCCGCAGCCGGGCACCAACAACTTCTATACTCAGGACGGCTATTCGGGTGGCTCCTACAGCGACTGTTCGGACAGCGCGCAGCCTGGCGTCGGCGCCATCGTCGATTACCTGCACTCGCTGCCCTACCACCCCAAGCCCAACTGCGCGCCCGGCACGTATTACCTGCTGAACAACTACAATCCGGGCTACAACGGCGACGGCAGCGTCAACACCAGTGCGTTC